>DAIRSJ010000133.1:0-1509 GCA_036804445.1 Candidatus Egerieousia sp. | reverse complement strand
TTAGCAAAGATTCAAGCTCAGATTGAGGTTTTCAACAAAGATGCTGAAGCTCAATTAGTTAAAGGAAACAAAGCTGCCGGTACACGCGCAAGAAAAGCTGCGTTGAACATTGGAAAACTTATGAAAGAATTCAGAAAGGCTTCCGTAGCAGCTGCTAAAGCTCCTGCAAAGAAGAAATAAGCACTCCTTTAAACTAAAAAAACCGCCTTCAGCGGTTTTTTTTATGCCCAAAAACTAGCATGTGTCTTGTAAATCAGAGCTAGTCACTCTCCGGAATAATCAATCCTATCTTCTTGTCACTGTCCCACAGCCAGTATAATCCATCCTGCATCTGTACAAGATAAGCTGCCATATTAAAACTGCTTGTATATGAAGGTGAGACGTACGCAACCTTTATATTTACAGCCTGCTCAAACCCAAAATGCATTGTAGAGAAAGTTGCATTAACAAGCTGGCTTTGATCATCTTTCTGCATTCTTATCATTTTTCTGGATTCATTTCTCACAATCTGACAATCTGTTGAATCATAACGGAATGAGGAACGCTCCATTGAATACAGACCCACAGAGTTATTTGCCATGAAAGAAGAGAGCTGTCCGTCATAAGAGGGAGTTTTATTGCATGCGGAAAAGCTGATGCATGTGATAAAAAGCAGCCCCAGCAAAAAAAGATATTTTATATGGTACTGAGTTCTCATCATCTTACTCTGATTTTCTTAGTTATAACATCTGTTGAGCCGTCTGGATAACCAATAAAGATGCAAACTTTGTAGTTGCCGGAATTTTTAATTTGATATGTCTGGCTTTGCTGAAGTTGCAAAGAATTGACTGTCCAATAAATAGATGAGACAGGCTCCGCAACATTCATAACCGCAAGTTCTATTTGGTCATTAACTTTGTAGGCCGCAGCAAATTTTGCGTATGGATACCCGGATGAAATTGAATCTGTGACAAACGTTGTTGCGTAGTAGTCACCCATTCGGGCTTCATTTACAAAATCAACTTTAACTTTATAATTTGACTTTTGCTTAAGATTTGAAATCATAAAGAAAGTTGTATCCGTTGTACCTGAACCTGAGTACCCCTCTTCACTCCGCAGCCCCCACAAAACCCTCCAATGTCCCTCAGATGCAGAATAGGTTCTGTCGGGAGTCCAAGAAAACTTTGCATTTATTTGATACTGGGTTATTTTCCCAGTTTTTGCCTTTGGCAAATCCGCGCTGTAAATAAGAGCGGGAGCAGTGCTGAATGAGAGTTTTCCCGATGCGTATTTAATGTTATAAAGAGTAACGCCCATCTCCATCCCGTTCCAGTCCAGAAGAGCCGGAGAACTGTCAGAATCAAGTTCTGCTATGTTAAGCGCTCCGGGATAAAAAACGGCAGAGGTGCCAAGAGCAGATGAAGATGCATTTGAATTTGCCAGAACATAAGCGCACGGATGTGCGGCAAAAGTATTAACATTGTTGTAAATCCATCTGTTTGAGGATGCTATGCCGCCATATACAATTGA
>DAIRSJ010000132.1:0-1579 GCA_036804445.1 Candidatus Egerieousia sp. | reverse complement strand
GCGCAAAATTACCAAATTTCTAGAATATGAAATAAATCCGATAGACTGTCCCAGAGCCAGAACCGGGTCGTGCCTTATGAATGCGTAAGAGACTATTATTGCAGAGCCGGCAAGGCTGATAATCCAAAATCCGGCAGGCAGCCTGCTGTCATGTCTTCTTTTGGAGTATACAAATTGATAGATGAATCTTAATGTAAAAACAATTTGTCCCAGAGAACCGTAAACTACAAGTAGAGAAGGAATGGATTCATTGTGAAAATACTGAGCATTAAATGTTTGCCAGTCGCTTAAAATATAACCGATTCCAATTACAGGTGTAACTACTAGTATTGCCAGCAGGGCCGGTCTCCAATATTGGGGAGCCGGAACTTTAATTCCTTTTGCCGCAACGGCACTTTCAGCTCCGGAATCATTTTTATCTGTTCTTATTACATCCCAGGCGCCTTTTATTTTGAGGTTCCAAATATATATATAATAGGAAATTACCTGGCCGAACATTATTGCAAAATCATTTCTCAGCCATCCGTAAATAAAGAACAGATAGGAGCCTGCAATGCTGAATACCCAGAAGATAGTGGGTGAGACAACTTTTTTTGCCTTCTCGCTCATTATCCATTGTACAAGAATTCTCAAAGAGAAAAAGCCTTGGGCTAAAAACCCCAGGCCATATATAACCCATTGAGAAATAGTTGCTTGCTGCATGGCTGTATATTTTCTGTCGGGAGAAAATTATGAATTAATATTTTGCTCTCCAACTGAATAATTGATGTATCTCTTTTTCATCCAGCGATATGCAAAACAATCCTTTAGAGGGCCAATCAGTCTGTTCCATACATTGTACTTGGAAACCCCTGCTGTTCTTGGGAAGTGCCTCACGGGAATTTGCTTCATCTTGCCTCCTTCCTGCAGCTGTATAAGTGCCGGAAAGAAGCGATGCATTCCGGTAAACATCGGAATCCTCTTGGCATAAGCCGTTTGCATAATTTTTAACGGGCATCCGGTGTCCTGCGCTCCGTCATGAGTAAACATTTTGCGGAAACCGTTTGCAAATTTAGACTGGAAATTTTTCCATCCGGAATCCTTCCTGTTTGCACGTATGCCCATAACAAGCGGATAGTCAATGATATATGGTAGCAGTAAATTAAAGTCCTCCGGGGTTGTCTGCAGGTCGGCATCTATGTAGCCCACAAAATCCGAGAAGCAATTGTCAAATCCCGCTTTTATTGCTCCGCTGAGTCCTGTGCGGTGAGAAAGTGATATATAGAAGAAATTTCTTCTTTTAGAGCATTCATCTTTAATCAATTGCAGGGAATCATCTGCAGAGCCGTCATTTACAAACAAAACGCATACGGAAGGCTCTTTGGAAAATTCCATGAACTTGCCAAGCTCTTCTGCAAGCCTGCCGACATTTCCCTCCTCATTGTAAACGGGGGATATTATTGTAAATCTGTATTTTGATGTCTGATTCATATCTCAAAAATGTGCGCAAATGTAAGCATTAAAACTCAATTGCAGACGTTATTCATTTCAAATGATTTAGTTATTATTTTTTTGGAACAAAATTAGCGTATTTTAACCC
>DAIRSJ010000131.1:0-1645 GCA_036804445.1 Candidatus Egerieousia sp. | reverse complement strand
GACCTGCAGCCTTTGTGAGCATGAATTGGCGATATTCAAATATTTGATTACATTTGTGCGCTCTTACAAAAGAGTTTATACTGTTTGTGTTTGCATCCGCGTTTTCATGCGGACATTAAGTTTCCAAATCATCATTATTAATTCTGTTGTCTGAAGTGACAGCCGTGCGTGTTGCTGTCTAAGAAGGTGTGTCCCGATTTGCACGCAAATTGCAAGGTGTAGCGCAAAATGTTGTTATAATGATGAAATCATTTTTTATAGGAAAATTGGAAGTTAAACTCCCTATAGTACAGGGTGGAATGGGCGTTGGAGTCTCACTCTCCGGCCTTGCTTCTGCCGTTGCAAATGAGGGGGGCATTGGGGTAATATCATGCGCCGGTATGGGGCTGCTGTATCGTAAAACTCCTGATAATTACCCTCTTAACTGTATCTATGGCCTTAGAGAGGAGATAAGGAAGGCAAAGAAAATGACCAAAGGCATTATTGGAGTGAATATTATGGTTGCACTCTCCAATTTTGCAGACATGGTTAATACGTCCATTGAGGAGAAGGCCGATATTATTTTTTCCGGTGCCGGACTTCCACTTAATCTTCCGTCATTTTTAAAGAAGGACAGTACAACTCTTTTGGTCCCGATAGTTTCTTCCGCAAGGGCGGCGAAGATTATTTGTGAAAAATGGGATGCCACATATAATTATTTGCCTGATGCTGTTGTAGTTGAGGGACCAAAGGCTGGGGGACACCTCGGCTTTAAGAAAAATCAGATTTTTGATGATAATTATTCTCTGGAGAAAATAGTTCCGGAAGTAGTTAAAATAACATCTTCATACAGAGAGAGGAAAAACATTCCGGTTATTGCCGGAGGCGGTTTGACTACAGGAGAGGATATTATGAGGATTATGAAACTTGGAGCCGACGGAGCGCAAATGGCCAGCATTTTTGTCCCGACAATTGAATGCGATGCGGCCGGCGAATTTAAAGAGGCATATATCAAATGCAAAAAAAATAATATCATAATTATAGACAGTCCTGTCGGGATGCCGGGCAGGGCAATAGAAAGTGAGTTTACAGATAAAATTGATGCAGGTCTTACAAAGCCAAAAGGGTGTGGTTATCACTGTATTAAAACATGTGATTATGTCCACAGTCCATACTGTATTATCAAGGCATTATATAATTCTGTAAAAGGTAAGTTATCAGACGGATATGTGTTTGTCGGGGCAAACGCTTATATGGCTGATAAGATAAGAAGCGTACATCAGGTTATATCTATTTTAAAGCAAGAGTACGCCTTGTGTGAAATTAAACAAAAGTAAATTAATGACATTTAAAGAATTAAAAATTACAGAGCCTGTTCTTAAGGCTTTGAGTGATAAAGAATATGTTACACCAACACCTATTCAGGAGCAGGCAATTCCTGCCGGGGTGGAGGGTAGAGATATTTTGGGGATAGCACAGACAGGTACCGGAAAGACGGCAGCCTTTGCAATTCCGATTATTGAACAATTGATGAAGGGAGAGAAGAATCCGGCGGCAGGCAAAAATAATAAGCGCCGCATTAAAGCGCTTATTCTCACACCTACACGGGAGCTTGCAATTCAGATAGAAGAGTCTTTTTCTGATTACGGAAAGTACAGCGGATTAA
>DAIRSJ010000130.1:0-1699 GCA_036804445.1 Candidatus Egerieousia sp. | reverse complement strand
ACGGAGGTCTGTCAGTTGTTAAAGATGAGAATATCAAGAGTGCAAAAGTTGCTGCAGGTTGCATGGGAGCAGTTGTATTTGGAGATCTTAAGAGAGATGAAATTGCAAAGCTTATGAGCGGCAAAAATATGAGACTTTCACCAGAGTCTCATTATAGGGAAGATGCAATTAGCGGCGTATTCAAAGTAGAAGATGCAGAAAAATTCTTCCAGATGTTATACGCTCAAGTTACTGATCCTCAGTTGGATACAGAGGCTTTGAGCAATACAAAGAAATCAAGCATTGCATCTTTGGAACTTCCAAAGAGTGAACTTGGCAAATACATAGATACTCTGGAGAAGGTAACTTATTATCCAACTCCTCTTCAGCAAGAGATTAAGACACAAGATGTTAAAGATTTCACTGCTGAAATGTTGATTAAATATTTCAAAGAGCACTTTAGCAATCGTTCCGGCATGACATACATTTTCAGCGGTCCGATGAGCGCAAAAACCGTTAAGCCTCTTATTGAAGAATATATTGGCAACATGCCTACAGGAAGTGAAAATGCAAAGAGCAATAAGGGCAATTATATGCTTAAAGGGAGGAGAGATTTTGTCTATAACGCTCATGATGTTAAGAGCACGGTTTGTGATGTTACTGTAGATGCTACCGGATTTGGAGAGTATAGTACCAAACAAATCATTGCTGCAAGATTCTTGTGCAGTGCTTTGAGAGACAGATATATCCAGATATTGAGAGAGAAGATGGGCGGTACTTATAGCGTTAGCGTATCTCCTACATATAACACTGCTCCTGAAAAATATTTATGTGTTACTGTCAGCTACACTGCAGGAGCAAAAAATCTTGACGCATTAAATAAGGCTGTGTATACAGAATTTGACAATGTTGTAAAGAGCGGTGTTACAGATGAAGAGCTGGAGACTTTCCGCAAATTCCTTAATAAGTCAATTAAAGAGAAAGATTATTCTCGCATTAGCTGGATTAGCAGAATTGAAGATAATCTTACAGACGGAGAGTACAAAGACACAGATGATTTAGCAATAATCAATGCAATGACAAAAGAGGATGTGCAGGATATTGCAAAGAACATCTTTGGACAGAATAACATTTTCACTCAGATTTATAAACCTGCAGATGATAACAAAACGGCAGATACCAAGTAATCTGTCGGGATTAAACAGAAACTATTTTACTTTAATTTAACTTAATATTAACCCTAAATGAAGAAACTGATTTGTATTTTCTTTGCTCTTCTATTTGGTGTTGCTTCAATCTCCGCGCAGAACAAAACTGCTAAGGGACAGGGCGTTACTCTAAAGGGTGTGATAACCGAGGCTGGATCTGATGCTCCGCTGGAGATGGTTACCGTCAACCTGCCTGAGTATGGCTTGTGGGCAACAACAAATTCAAAGGGGCAGTTCACAATCAGCAGAGTTCCAAAGGGCACTACAACTCTTAAAATTGCGTGCCTTGGTTACCAAAACATGGAAATGACTCTGAAGATTGAGATGGACATGGAGAACCTGAAGTTTAAGCTGAAAGAGGACAACTTAACATTGTCTTCCGTTACGGTTACTGCACAAGAGAATAAGAGCGCGGCAACTACTACGAGAATGATGGAAAAGCAAGCAATTGAGCATCTGCAAGTTGTAAATGCTACAGATATTTTGAGCTTGCTGCCCGGAGGGACAACTAC
>DAIRSJ010000129.1:0-1699 GCA_036804445.1 Candidatus Egerieousia sp. | reverse complement strand
GTAGTTGTCCCTCCGGGCAGCAAGCTCAAAATATCTGTAGCATTTACAACTTGCAAATGCTCAATCGCCTGTTTTTCCATCATTCTGGTAGTAGTTGCCGCGCTTTTACTCTCTTGCGCCGTAACCGTCACGGAAGACAATGTTAAATTGTCCTCTTTCAGCCTGAACTTCAAGTTCTCCATGTCCGCCTCAATCTTCAGAGTCATTTCCATGTTTTGATAACCAAGGCACGCTATTTTAAATGTTGTGGTGCCCTTTGGGACTCTGCTGATTGTGAACTGCCCTTTTGAATTTGTTGTTGCCCACAAGCCATACTCAGGCAGGTTGACGGTAACCATTTCCAGCGGAGTCTCGGACCCGGCCTCGGTTACCACACCCTTTAGAGTAACACCCTGTCCCTTAGCAGTTTTATTCTGCGCAGAGACAGAGGCAATACCAAATAGAAGAGCAAAGAAAATACAAATCAGTTTCTTCATTTAGGGTTAATATTAAGTTAAATTATAATTAAATAGTTTTTGTTTAATCCTGATGGACTACTTGGTGTTCACTGTTTTGTTATCGTCTGCAGGTTTATATATCTGAGTGAAAATATTATTCTGGCCAAAGATATTTTTTGCAATATTCTGCACATCCTCGTTAGTAATAGAGTTAATTATCGTCAGATCATCTGTGTCTTTATACTCTCCGTCTGTAAGATTATCTTCAATTCTGCTAATCCAGCTTATGCGAGAATAATCTTTCTCTTTAATTGACTTGTTAAGGAACTTGCGGAAATTATCCAGTTCTTCATTAGTAACACCGTTCTTTACCACATTGTCAAATTCTTTGTATACGGCCTTATTTAATGCATCAAGATTTTTTGCTCCTGCGGTGTAGCCCACGGTAACACACAAATATTTTTCCGGTTCTGTGATAAATGTAGGAGATACGCTTACGCTATATGTACCGCCCATTTCCTCTCTCAATA
This sequence comes from Candidatus Egerieousia sp., assembly GCA_036804445.1. Classification (GTDB taxonomy): domain Bacteria; phylum Bacteroidota; class Bacteroidia; order Bacteroidales; family UBA932; genus Egerieousia. Next base: position 732 of record DAIRSJ010000129.1, on the reverse strand, counting down.
TCTGTATATACCTGTCTCTCAAAGCGCTGCATAAAAATCTCGCAGCTATGATTTGTCTTGTACTATACTCGCCAAAACCTGTTGCATCTATTGTAACGTCGCAAACCGTACTCTTTATATCATGTGCATTGTAAACAAATTCTCTCTTTCCTTTAAGCAGATAATTGCCTTTATCGCTCTTTGCATTTTCACTCCCGACAGGCATGTTGCCGATATATTCCTCAATTAAAGCCTTTGCTTCTTTTGCACTCATAGGACCGCTGAAAATATATGTCATACCGGAACGATTGCTAAAATGCTCCTTAAAATATTTCATAAGCATCTCCGCAGTAAAGTCTTTAACATCTTGTGTTTTAACCTGTTGCTGAAGAGGAGTCGGGTAATAAGTCACCTTCTCCAAAGTGTCTGCAAATTTGCGCAGTTCGCTCTTTGGAAGCTCCAATGATGCAATGCTGGATTTCTTTGTATTGCTCAAAGCCTCTGTGTCCAACTGAGGATCAGTAATTTGAGCATACAGCATTTGGAAGAATTGCTCGGCATCTGCTACTTTGAACACGCCGCTTACTATATCCTTCCTGTAATGAGATTCCGGTGCAAGTCTCATATTTTTTCCGCTCATGAGCTTTGTAATCTCATCTCTCTTAAGGCCTCCAAATACAACAGCATCCAAGCACCCGGCAGCAACTTTTGCACTCTTGATATTCTCATCTTTAACAACTGACAGACCTCCGT
>DAIRSJ010000128.1:0-1703 GCA_036804445.1 Candidatus Egerieousia sp. | reverse complement strand
GAGCCGATGGAGGGATTCGAACCCCCGACCAGCTGATTACAAATCAGCTGCTCTGGCCAACTGAGCTACATCGGCATTAAAAAATGCCTTTTTTTGAAGGACTGCAAAGGTAGAATTTTTGAATTAAAACACAAAACTTTTTGAAATATTTTTTGTTCTGACTCAATTTTTTGTTGCGGCCAATATTGACTTGCTTATTGAGTCCGCATCCAGGCCGCACTCAATAAGTTGTTCATTCACAGTTGAATGTTCAATAAATCGGTCCGGAATTCCAAGGCCGGTTATCTTTATGTTATCAATACCTTTTCCGACAATGTATTCACAGACAGCTCCATACAAGCCTCCTATTATAGTGCCGTCCTCTACCGTTATAATTTTTTTACAGTTATTTAACGCCTCATCTATTGCTGACTTGTCTAGAGGTTTTAAAAATCTCATGTTATAGTGGGCAACGCTAATATGCTCCTTTTCAGCAATTTCAATCGCTTTCTCAACATTGTTCCCGATAGTTCCTATAGAAAGTACGGCAATGTCTTTTCCCTCTTTTATCTTAACGGCTTTTCCAATTTCTATTTTGTTAAATTCTTTTGGAAGTTTCAAACCTTGACAACAGCCTCTTGGGTAACGGATGGATATTGGACCTGTGTAATCTGGAAGAGTTGCGGAATAGAGCATATCTTGCAATTCTATTTCATTGAGCGGCGCCATTTCCGTGATATTGGGAACTATGCGCAGATATGACAAATCAAAAGCGCCCTGATGTGTGGCACCGTCTTCTCCAACAAGCCCTCCTCTGTCTATGCATAAAACAACTTTTAAATTTTGCAGGGCAACATCGTGAATAACCTGATCATAAGCGCGTTGCATGAAAGATGAATATATGTTGCAAAACGGCAGCATACCTCCGGCAGCGAGACCCGCGGAAAAAGTTACGGCGTGCTCTTCTGCAATTCCAACGTCAAACGTTCTATCAGGAAATACTTTAAGCATATCGCATAACTGACCGCCGCTTAACATTGCCGGAGTGATACCTACAATTTTATCATTTTCCCTTGCAAGTCTGACAATGGTTTGTCCAAAAATGTTCTGATATTTAAGGGGTTGTCCAGCCTTTGAGATTCTCTCTCCCGTCTCTACGTCAAACTTTCCCGGTGCGTGCCAGATGCTTTGAGCCTTCTCTGCCGGTTCATATCCTTTGCCTTTTAGTGTTCTGATGTGCAGTAGTTTAGGCCCTTTAAGGTCTTTTAGATTTGTTAAGGTTGTGATAAGCTCTCCTATATCATTGCCGTCTATTGTACCAAAATATCTGAAACCAAGTCCCTCAAATACAGAGCCGTGCTTAACTACGGCAATCTTTGTGCTCATTGCAAATTTTTGCAGTATTGCTCTAAGTTTTCCGTTGCCTACTTTGTTCCAAATATCATTTTTGATTCTGTTATAAGTAGGTGACGTGGTGATTTTGACAAGATAGTTGTGCATTGCGCCAACGTTCTTGTCTATGGCGATTTGATTATCATTTAGAATGACAAGAATATTTGTTTTAGAAACGCCGGCATTATTTAATCCCTCAAAAGAAAGACCGCCTGTTGCGGCGCCGTCGCCGAGCACAGCCACAATCTTTATCTCTTCACCTTTAAGCTTTGCGGCAGTTGCAAGTCCTAGAGCTGCTGATACAGAGGTTGATGCGTGCCCCACTCCAAATG
>DAIRSJ010000127.1:0-1763 GCA_036804445.1 Candidatus Egerieousia sp. | reverse complement strand
ACAGCCTGCTTAAAGTAATTGATAAAAATTTGAACTAGTATTTACAATATCACACCGGCAAGCCTGCATCCTGTGTACTTGCCTCCGGAAATCTCATGAGCTCCATTGACAAACACGTGGTCTATTCCGCGCGGGAATTGATGTGGTTTTGCGTATGTAGCTATGTCAGCTATAGTTACGGGATTAAATACAACAACGTCCGCTGCATATCCGACTTTTAGCAAACCTCTCTCTTTAAGTCTCAACTGATGAGCTGGAAGTCCTGTGCACTTATAAATTGCAGTTTGTAAATCGCAGAACTTCTCATCTCTTACATACTTGCCAAGATAGTTGGGGAATGTACCGTAAGAACGTGGATGCGGCATCTCTGTTCCCAACCTCCCGTTTGGAGAATATACGCTGCCGTCAGATGCAACCATTGCAAGAGGATGATTTAGAATTGCACGCAAATTACTCTCTTTCATTGCAAAACCTGCAATCTGAACACCAAGATTTTCTGAGATCAAAAGATACTGAATCATAGGCCATACATCCATTCCGGAAATAGCACAGCACTCATCAATAAACTTGCCCGAATATTTCTCATTGCCCTGGGCAAAACAAGCTGCAACCAAAACACAATGTGGACCGCCCAGTCTCTTAATTCTGCTAAGAGCATACTCTCCTATCGCCTTGGACTTTACAGGATCTTTTAATCTTGCAATTACATCTTCATTGCTTCCCTGTCTGTCATTAAGAGGAACAAAAGTCTCCATATCAGTAGAGAAGGCTGTGTAAGGATATCTGTCAAAACATATATCCATTCCGCTCGCCACGGCATCATCAATCAATTTAAGCATGTTTGGAACCTTTCCCCAGTTGGCTTCATTCTGTGCCTTAAGGTGAGAAATTTCCAGTCTCGCACCTGAAGCGCGAGCCAAGTCAATAGCCTCTGTAATAGCCTGCTCCACCCTGTCATCCTCATTCCTCATGTGAATCGCATACAAAGCATTGCGCTTTGCAACAACCTTGAGAAGTTCTACAAATTCCTCTCTGCTGCCGTAAGAACCCGGAGTATATTCCAATCCAAACGACAAACCAATGCTTCCCATTTCTATCTGCTGGTCAAGCAAATAACACATTTTCTTAAGCTGGTCCTGAGTGCAGGAAACATTGTTGTCACCCACAACTACGTGCCTAAGAGTACCTTGTCCCGTATAACTCTTAAAGTTAATTCCGATTGTATTTTTTCTTAACGCATCATAAAAGCCGTCAATATTTTTCCAGAAGGGATATCCAAAACGCTTTGTCCCTTTTGCAGCCTCATACTCTGCATCTGAATAAGGGAAGGGAGAACCGCCGCAATTGCCCGCAATATCGGAAGTTACGCCCTGGAACAATCTGCTGTCTCCAAGAGGCGCCTCAAGTAAATTTGTATCTGTATGAGTATGAATATCAATAAAGCCGGGGCTTACAGCCTGACCTTTTGCATCAATAAACTCTCTGCAGCTTTTCCCAAGTTTTCCAATTGCAGAAATCTTACCATTTTTTAAACCTACATCTGCTTTAAGCGGAGCCTTTCCGTCTCCGCAATAGACCAAGCCATTGGCAATTATTGTGTCAAATTGTTCTTTGGTTTTAAAGCCTGAACCGGTCAAGCCGGATGCGGTTGATGTGACAAAACTCTCGCCGCTAAAGATTGCGATAGTTGAAAGCCCTCCCAGGGCTACTGATGTTTTCAGAAAGTTTCTTCTGGAAATGTTTTTAGAATCATCAATTATTTT
>DAIRSJ010000126.1:0-1811 GCA_036804445.1 Candidatus Egerieousia sp. | reverse complement strand
CGCTCTTTATATTAAACTTTCTGTAATCTTTTTTACTTGGTCTGCCGTTTTTAAAGACCACGCAAGAGGCTACCGGATTAGTTCCTTGAATATTAGAGTTATCAAAGCACTCAATGTGTACCGGGGAGTTTTGAAGATGTAAATCTTTTTTAAGCATCTCAACGGACACACTCTTATGTTCAGGATTTTTAAGGGCATCCTGTTTTAAATTTTGGAACTTAAATTCAGAGGCATTTTTCTGACTCAATTCCAGCAGGCTAAGTTTATCCCCGCGCAGCGGAACGTGTACATATTTCTCCTCTCCAAAGATTTTTTCTGATGGTTCAAACGGTACAAGAATTTCCGGGTTGGGAGTTGTGCCGGCGTTTTTAAGTATGTCATAAACATCTAATATAAAATGCGTTAGCATATCTTCTTTACTCTCCTCTATATTCATTTTCAGTTCCAGATTCATGGTCTGAATAATACATCCGCTGCTGACTCTCATGTAATTTCCATAGGCGCTATAATCCGAGAATACAATAGAAAAAACATCAATATTGGATAGCGTAGGCTGTACAATCAGAGATTTGTTGTAGTGAGCGTTTAGAGTTTGCATTCTCTCCTTGTAAATCTCCGCCTCTTCAAATTTCATTGCGGCAGAGGCTGCATTCATTTTCTCTTTAAACTCTCTAACCAACGGAGTGGCATTCCCTTTTAGTATGCTTTTAATGTACTCAATCTGAGTGTTGTACTCTTCTTCTGATATTTTGCCTATGCAGGGAGCTGCGCATTTTTTTATGTGCCAGTTAAGGCACTCTTTAAATTTTCCGTTGTTAATATCCTCTGTATTAAGCTTTAATGAGCAAGTCCTTAACTTAAACAGAGAATGAAACAAATCCAGCAAATGATGAGCATACAGAGCAGAACCATAGGGACCAAAATATAGAGAACCGTCCTTTACCAATCTGCGGGTAATGAACATTCTTGGGAAAGACTCATTCTTAATGCATATCCAAGGGTAACTTTTGCTGTCTTTTAGCAGAATGTTATATTTTGGCTGATACTGTTTTATAAGATTATTTTCCAGCAGAAGTGCGTCTTGTTCACTGCTCACAACAGTATGCTGCAAATCTGCAATTTTGCTCACAAGAACCTGTGTCTTGGCGTTTAATCTGTCGGGATCTACAAAATATTGTCTGACTCTTTTCTTTAAATTTTTAGCCTTTCCAACGTAAATTATTTTGCCGTCAGAATTCAAGAATCTGTATACTCCGGGTTCATCTGGCAAAAGAGATATTTTCTCTCTTAAATTTATTGTATCTTTGTCGCTCACAGGCATGGTTCAACTAGCTGATGGGTACAAAAGTAATTAATAATTCTGAAGTCAAGAGCGCGCTCAAAATTCCTGGAGTGGCGGGTACTTTGGTTGCAGCGGCCGCAATGAAAATTGCCGGCTTTGATAAAATGAATGCAATCTACTCACACATAGCTGATTATCAGGGAGCGTCTTTTGCGGATCATTTGATAGAATATCTAGGCGTTAATGTTGATGTTAATTCAAAAGCGCTGGAAGTTATTCCAAAAACCGGTCCTCTCATTGTAGTTTCCAATCACCCTTTTGGCGGAATTGACGGCATGATTGCCATTAGTGTTCTTAACAAGGTAAGGCCTGATATAAAGGTGCTTACAAATTTCATACTTTCTCAGATTCCAAACATGAAGGAGCAGTTTTTGCCGGTCAATCCTTTTACGGATAAGGCAAATTTGAGGAGTAGTTTCAAAGGAATTAAAGGGGCTGAACAGCATCTTGCAGGAGGCGGAGTGTTGGT
>DAIRSJ010000125.1:0-1865 GCA_036804445.1 Candidatus Egerieousia sp. | reverse complement strand
AATTTTGTTCTCTCTTTTTCCGCCTGATTCTCACGGATTTCCCTGATAGTTGCCTCAATCTTTTTATTTGCCGCTGCCAGGATTTGCTGAGCCTCATCTTTGGCCTGTTGAATGATTTTCTTTTTAGTCTCCTTAATATCAGACAATTCCTGAACATAACGCTCAGTAACACTCTCCAAATTTTTATCGGTATTTTTTATTCTGGCAAGTTTCTCATCCAGTTTGCGACGGTTTTTTGATATTGCGCGCAACTGCCTTTCCAAATCCACAAAACTTTCACCGGCCTTCTCTTCTGCCTGATGCACAATGTTTTCCGGTAAACCCATTTTACGCGCAAGTTCAAAGGCAAAAGAATTTCCGGGAACACCAAGTTCCAATTTATACAGCGGCTGAATCTTTGCACTGTCAAACTGCATTGCTCCGTTAATAGTCCCAGAGCTATTCTGCGCATAAACTTTCAAATTAGTATAATGCGTTGTTATTATACCATATACGCCCCTCTTATCCAGCTCTTCCAAAATTGTCTCCGCAATTGCTCCGCCTGCCGCGGGTTCCGTTCCGGCTCCAAATTCATCTATCAGGACCAAAGATTTTTCATCCGCATTTTTGAGCATATTTTTCATGTTCATCAAATGGGAGCTGTAAGTACTAAGGTCATTTTCAATAGATTGCTCATCACCTATATCAATAAATATTTTATTAAAAACAGGAAATTCGGAAACCTCAGAACAAGGAACAAGCATCCCCCACTGAAACATATATTGTAGTATCCCGACAGTTTTCAGACATACGGATTTTCCTCCCGCATTGGGGCCGGAAATAACAAGAATATGCTTTAACTTATTGATTTCTAATGAAAGCGGCTCTATCTGCTTTTTCTCTTTCCGCAGTGTAGCCTCAAGCAAAGGATGTCTTCCTTTTGAAATTCTAAGCACTCCGTCCCCGGAAATAATGGGCTTGCCCGCTTGCATCATACCAGCCGCCTCAGCCTTTGCCCGGATAAAATCCACTTCTCCAATAAACCCGGCTCCCTTTTGGATATCAGATAAATATGGTCTTAAGAAATCCGTAAACTCGGCAAGAATTCTTGCAATCTCTCTCTGCTCGGCAAAATGAAGTTCACGTACCTTGTTGTTCATCTCCACAACTTCAAGCGGCTCCACAAAAACAGTCTTGCCGCTAGAAGACTCATCAAAAACAAGTCCCGGCAAGTCGCGCTTGTTGGAGGTGCTGACCGGAATAAGCAATTTCCCGTCGCGAACAGAAATACTTGCATCCTCATCTGCAATACCTTCACTCTGAGCCTTTTTAAAAATACTCTGCACTTTTCTAGAGACGGCGTTTTGAGTAGTGTTTAATTCTCTTCTGATTTTTGCAAGCTCCTCAGAGGCACTGTCTTTTATCTCGCCATTTTTATCCAAAATAGAATCTATGCGGCGGCTTACCTCCGGGAAATATTGAATAGGCGCTGCAAGTTGCTTAATATTAGGATATTGCTCCGGCCTGGTGTTTTTAAGGAATGATAATACTTGCCTTAAACTTTCCAAAAAATTCTGCAGCCTGCGCAAATTTTCCACAGATATGCAGCTGAACTCCGCCGTTAATGCCTTAAGAAATTGAGTGCAATCTATAAACTCCCCCTGTGGAAATTTTGTCTCAAACATTGCAACAAGGCGCATCTCATCCGTGAGAGCAAGACGCTTCTCAATTGTCTGCGGATTATAAGATACCTCCTCCGTCTCTGCCCGCTTTTGTGCATAACCCGTTGAACAGCGCATCTTTATGCTCTGCCTTATCTGATCAAAACCAAGTTTCTGTTCTAGATTCATTTCATTTGCAAAGATAAAGTTTTACATTTGCATTTG
>DAIRSJ010000124.1:0-1876 GCA_036804445.1 Candidatus Egerieousia sp. | reverse complement strand
CGGTGGCTTTCATAGAGTGCGAATTTAGCAATTTGTTTAAAAAGGATTAACTTTGTCATATATGAAAACACTGAAACAACTTAACTCAATTATAGATAAGGCCGTTACAAAGCTAAACTGGGATAAGGAGCCTATTCTGCTGTACAAGCCGCTGGAATATATGCTTTCAATTGGAGGAAAGAGACTGCGTCCAAGATTTTGCCTGACAACATATAATCTTTTTAGTGATAAAATTGATGACAGAATCATTCTTCCGGCTCTTTCTCTGGAGGTGTTTCACAGCTTCACGCTTATCCATGATGACATTATGGATAAGGCATCATTAAGGCGTGGCCAGAAGACGGTTTATAAAAAATGGAACAGCGATATTGCAATTCTCTCCGGAGATGCAATGTGCATTGCTTCATACTCCTTGCTTGCAAGTACGCCATGGGGCAAGTTGCATGACGTGCTGGATTTATTCTCAAAAACGGCAATGCAAGTTTGTGAAGGTCAGCAATATGACATGGACTTTGAATATATGAAATCCATTAAGATGGAGGATTATATGAAGATGATTGCCCTTAAGACCGGCGTATTGATTGCGTGCTCTGCAAAACTTGGTGCGCTGATAGCAGGAGCCCCGGATTCTATATGCGATGGCCTGTACAAGTTTGGCCTGCAGCTTGGTCTTGCATTTCAAATTCAAGATGATTACCTGGATTCATTTGGAGATGAGAAAGTATTTGGGAAGAAAATTGGAGGAGACATTCTTAACAACAAGAAGACTTGGCTTCTTATAAATTGCTATAACATTGCAAACGGCAAACAGAAAAAAGAGTTGAACAAATTGCTTATGATACCTGAGTCTGCGGGGAAGAAAAAAATTGCAAAGGTTCAGAAATTCATTGAGGAACTGGGGGTTAAGGACAATGCAGAAAAGGCTATCGCTGAGAATTACAATAAAGCGCTTGCAACGCTTGAGAAACTAAAGCTGACTGCCGCCCAAAAAGCGCAAATGACCAAATACGCCAATACTCTTATTACCAGAATAAAATAGATTTTTTTAATTGATACTTGTATGAGCTTTACTGAAAAATGCAATGAGATATTTAACAGGTGCATCAATAACTACCACAAAACCAATGATGTAGATGCGCCTATTCAGAACCCTTATGAAGAGAGAAGCATTGAATATTTTTTGTATTTAAAAAATTGGATTGATACTGTTCAGTGGCACCTGGAAGATATTATCAGAGATCCTCAGATTGACCCTGTTGCAGCTTTAAAACTGAAGAGGCGCATTGATAAGTCAAACCAAGACCGCACAGATTTGGTGGAGATGATAGACAGTTGGTTTTTAGATAAATATAAGTGTGTTAAACCGCAGTCAGACGCAACAATAAATACTGAAACTCCCGCATGGGCAGTGGACCGCCTCTCAATATTGGCTCTGAAAATCTATCACATGCATGAAGAGGCCGTTAGAACTGATGCCGGGGATGAGCATAAGAAGAAATGTCAAGAGAAGCTCAATGTCCTTGTTACTCAGCAGATAGACCTTGGAAAAGCTATAGATCAGCTGCTTACAGACATAGAAGAGGGACGCAAATATATGAAAGTCTATAAGCAGATGAAAATGTACAATGACCCCTCTACTAATCCGGTTCTTTACGGCAGTGGCAAAAAATAGACAGAGAAATATTTTGGTCATACGGCTTTCCGCCCTTGGAGATGTGGCAATTGCGGCACCCCTTGTAAAAGAGTATGCCCGCCAGAATCCCGGAATAAATTTTTATATGCTTTCACAGCCGCGATATGAACCAATGTTTAGCGGAGATACAAATCTTTTTTTCATCCCGATAGATACTAAAAAGAATTCTCAGAATTATTGCGG
>DAIRSJ010000123.1:0-1984 GCA_036804445.1 Candidatus Egerieousia sp. | reverse complement strand
AGATGCTTTGCAAACTATACTTAACGGAACCGGCGAGGGGGGGGAAAAGATGGGATGGCTAAACCTTCCGCTTGACATAGACGACTGCATGATTGATGAATGCAATAAAATTGCCAAAAAATGGAAAGGTACTGTAGATGTGGTTGTTATAATAGGTATCGGAGGTTCGTATCTTGGTGCCAAATGTGCGATTGAAGCGTTGTCCCATACTTTTTCCGCATACGGAACGGAGCGGAATTATCCCCAAATCGTATTTGCGGGGAACGGACTTTGCCAAGAGTATTTCTCTGATTTGATGGAGTTTCTGAGTCAGAGAAATTATGCCGTTATTGCCATTTCAAAATCCGGTACAACTACGGAACCTGCGATTGCATTTAGATTTTTAAAAGAAGATATAGAAAAGAGATTTGGCAAAGCCATTGCAAGAGAGCGTATTGTGACAATTACAGATGCGCGCTCAGGTGCTTTGAGAAGATTAAGTGATCAGGAAAAATATTCTTCTTTTTATATTCCCGACAGTGTCGTAGGACGTTATTCTGTTTTAACTCCTGTGGGACTGCTTCCGATTGCAGTTGCCGGATTTGATATTGCGGCTCTTGCAAAGGGAGCCATAGCTGCAAGAAAAAGATATACCGCCGATGACGCGGATAATCCTGCAATACGTTATGCAGCAGTAAGAAACGCACTCTATTTAAGCGGCAAAAAAATTGAAATATTCATAAACTTCAATCCTAAGCTGCACTATTTTTCCGAGTGGCTTAAGCAGCTTTACGGAGAGAGCCTTGGTAAAAAACATAAGGGAATTTTTCCTACTGCTGCGGATTTCACAACAGATCTTCACTCTATGGGACAATATATTCAGGACGGAGAACGCATATTGTTTGAGACGGCAATCCTGGAGAACGGTGGCGGACACAAGATGAAAATCGGCGATATGGAGGGCAATGTTGACGGCCTTAATTATTTAACAGGCAGGACCATAGAAGATATTAACAAGGCTGCTATAGAGGGGACGCGCAAAGCACATGTTGACGGCGGAGTACCGAATATTGTATTTGAAATAGGCTCTTTAAATGAGGAAACCCTTGGGGAGATGTTTTATTTCTTTGAGACTGCCTGTGCAATTGACGGGTACGTACTTGGAGTTAATCCGTTTGATCAGAATGGGGTAGAGGAGTATAAGAAGAATCTCTTCACGCTTCTGGGGAAACCGGGGTATGAGAAAAAATGACAGGTGGAGCAATAAATCCGATGCTTGCAGATCTTGCACTAATTCTGATAGTTGCAGGTATCGTCACGATTGTATTCAAAGCTCTTAAGCAGCCTATTGTTTTGGGGTATATTATCGCCGGAATTTTTACCGGTCCGTATATTGCCTCTTTTCCGACTGCAACACAAATTTCCAGCATAGAATTTTGGGGAAAAATAGGAATGATATTTCTCCTGTTTGGACTGGGACTGGAGTTTAGCTTTAAAAAATTAAAGAAGGTTGGAGGCCCCGGGTTTATAACTGTTTTTTCTGAGGCGGTGATGATGTTTGCCATGGGATTTCTAGTGGGACGTCTGATCGGATGGGGGTGGGTTACATCATTATTCTTGGGAGCAATGCTCTCTATATCATCAACTTCCATAATAATAAAAGCATTTGACGATTTAGGAATTTCCGGAAAAAAGTCTTCTCAACTGGTTTTTGGAACTTTGATTTGCGAAGATTTGATTGCCATTCTATTGCTGGTTATGCTTCCTGCAATTGTTGTAGGCAAAACATTCAACGGGGCGGAACTTATAGATAAAGCATTTTTCATCGGGCTTTTCCTGGTTTTGTGGTTTACATTTGGTATTTATTTTATCCCGACGGTTTATAAAAAGCTTAGAAAATTATTGACCGATGAGACGTTGATTATTGTCTCTTTGGGCCTGTGTTTGCTTATGGTTGTTATTACCGTGAACGCCAATATATCAGAGGCTCTTGGGGCTTTTGTAA
>DAIRSJ010000122.1:0-2003 GCA_036804445.1 Candidatus Egerieousia sp. | reverse complement strand
GGCTTGGAGACTTTTCAAGCGGTTATATCACAATGGCTTTCAACGCTGCAAAGAAGAAAGATTTTCTGGAAGACGTTTTTATTTTACCGTGCGCTAATCACTATTCAAGATACTACCCCATACAGGGAGACATGCTCATTAAGTTTGGAACACTAATTTCCCTAAAACCTTATTATGAACTGTATAAGGCTAAACCGGGTATTGCACAAAAGGAAGTTAATGAGCTTGTTAGAGCACAAATCAAAGAGATGATGCTAAATATAACGGACCCGGAAAATTATGATGCAATAGATTTTCTGCGGACAAATTATAGTGATGATTATGCGCGCAAGTACTCTATGGATTATGCGGAACTTCCGGATAAACTGCTGGTGGATAAACAGATGGTAGAATTGCTAGAGACTTTGCCGGTTGGTGTAAAAGGAGAAAATACTTCAGCATCAGGTTTAGAGTGCGGGACGGCATCAAGCACAAAGGAGAATATTTTTGCAAAGGCTCGCGAACTTAATAAAGTTTTGCAGGAGGAGAAAATTTCCTTTAAGACTTTAACAAAAATGTCTCTAAAAGATGACAAGAAAAAATTTGGAATAGATCCTGTAAAATTCAATTTTATAGTACGTTGCGTTGTTCTTGCGATTTTGTTTCCGTTTTGGATTTTTACTTTATGGCCTGCATACTTCATTTATGTGATTCCAACATTTTTTGCAAAAAGGATGAATGACCGGATGTTAAAAGCGTCTTTTTTTCTGGGATTCAGCGCAATAATAACCATCCCTTTTTTCTATTTGATTTCATTTTTACTGGTCTGGAAAGTGTTTACCATTGTAATGGCAATAATTTATGTTTGTCTGCTTCCGCTCTTTGCTCTCTTTGCATGGTACTATTGTGCCTATATTTTTGATCTAAAAGGAGAATATCGTTTTTATAAAAACAGGAAAAATGCTAAATTGCGCGCCGCAAAAAACTTGAGGAATGAACTTGGGAATGATTTGTGGAGTGCGTTAAAGTAAAATCGAGCGCGTTAAAATGAAAAGAAGAGTTGTAATAACCGGAATGGGAATTTATTCCTGCCTTGGCAAGACGCTTGATGAGGTAAGGGATTCTTTGTACAACGGAAAATCCGGGATAGTTTTTGATCCGGTACGTAAAGAGATGGGCTTTTTGTCAGCGCTTACCGCGCACCTGGAAATTCCTAATCTTAAGGGAGTTTTGAGCCGCAACCAGAGGGTTTACATGCCGGAAGAGGCGCTATATGCATATTGTGCTACGGCAGATGCTCTTAAATCTGCAAAGATTGAGCAAGATTATTTGGATACGCATGAAGTAGGCATTTTATACGGGAATGATTCCAGTGCGGAACCGGTAATTACAAGCGTAGATACCATGCGGAAGCATAGAGATACTACAAGAATCGGAAGCGGCGGAATTTTTAAGTCTATGAATTCCACTGTTACAATGAATCTCTCTTGTATTTTCAAGTTCAAGGGGATGAATCTTACGGTTTCCGGTGCTTGCGCAAGCGGCTCACATGCAATAGGTTTGGGCTCTTTGCTAATTGGAGACGGATTGCAGAATATGGTTGTTTGCGGAGGGGCGCAAGAGGTGAATCCATATTCGGTTTGCAGTTTTGACGGCATTAGCGCATTTTCAAAAAGAGAGAGTGAACCGGATAAGGCAAGCCGTCCTTTTGATAAAAATCGCGACGGATTAGTCCCTTCAGGCGGTGCTGCAACCGTCATCCTTGAAGATTATGAAACGGCCGTAAAACGCGGAGCTCCGATAATTGCGGAGGTTTTGGGGTACGGTTTTTCATCTAACGGAGACCATATCTCGGTTCCCAATGTAGATGGTCCTGTTCGTTCTCTTGAGATGGCAATCAGGCGTTCCGATATTCAGAAGAATGAGATAGGGTACATAAATGCTCACGCTACAAGTACACTTGTAGGTGATCAAAATGAGGCAAAGGCTATTTTCAAAGTTTTTGGAGACCATATGCCTCCCGT
>DAIRSJ010000121.1:0-2023 GCA_036804445.1 Candidatus Egerieousia sp. | reverse complement strand
AGGCGGCGGAATTGGATAAAGATTTAAGGTTTTTCTCTCAGCATCTGATGGATGCTGACACGGGATTTTCTTTGCCGGAACCTGCCCCGTTTACATTCTCTTTTAACTCTCCCCAGGGAGCCTGCCCGCGCTGCAAGGGACTTGGATATATCTCACAATTAGATATTTCTAAAATCATACCCAACCCCAATAAATCTATAAACGCAGGAGGAATTCTTCCGCTTGGCAGCTATAAGGATACAAACAATTTCCGCATACTTGAGAGCATGGCAAGGAAATATGATTTCTCCCTTAATACTCAAATCCGCAACCTGCCGGAAGATACCCTTAACATGATTATTTACGGAACGGATGAATTGTTCAGAGTAAATCTTGCAGACGGAACTCTGCTTGCACCCTTCACCGGAATTGTCTCTAAGCTACAGCAAAAGGAGGAAGACGATGATTTAAGCGCACGCAAAGAGAGGTTCATAGAGGAGACCGTTTGTCCGGAATGTCACGGCACACGCTTAAAAAAAGAGGCACTCTATTTTAAAATAGATAATAAGAATATTGCTGAAGTTGCCGCAATGGATATAGATACTTTGGCAGAGTGGATAAAAACGCTTCCGAAAAAACTGGATAAAAAACAGAATCTGATTGCGCGCGATGTCATCAAGGAACTCAATGACAGAATAGGTTTTCTGCAGGCTGTAGGATTGAATTATCTATCTCTCGACAGAGCAACAAGAACACTTAGCGGAGGTGAAAGTCAAAGAATTAGGCTTGCCACTCAAATTGGCAGCAAGCTTGTCAACGTGCTGTATATTTTGGACGAGCCAAGCATTGGACTGCATCAAAGAGATAATATAAAACTTATCAATTCACTTAAGCAATTAAGAGATGAAGGCAACTCCGTGATGGTAGTTGAACATGATTTGGAGACAATGTTAAGCGCGGACTGGCTTATAGATTTAGGACCTGGCGCGGGCTCCAAAGGAGGAGAACTTTTATTCAGCGGAACGCCCGATGAACTCATGAAAATGCCTCTCTCTAAAATAAAAGGCATGCGCAGTTACACTGCTGATTATCTGAGAGGTATAAAAAAAATAGGGGTGCCTGCGGAAAGACGCAAAGGCAATGGAAGATATCTAAAATTATACGGTGCAACGGGCAACAATTTAAAAGACGTTAATTTGTCCGTGCCGCTTGGTTGTCTTGTCGGAGTAAGCGGCGTGAGCGGCAGCGGAAAATCTTCTCTTATTAATGAAACTCTGATGCCGATTTTAAGCAAACATTTTTACAGATCTTTAATGACTCCGCTTCCTTATAAAAAAGTTGACGGCATAGAAAACATTGATAAACTAATAGTTGTGGACCAAAGTCCGATAGGTCGCACACCGCGCAGCAATCCGGCAACATATACAAATGTATTTTCCGATATTAGAAAACTTTTTGAAAAAACACCGGACGCACAAATAAGGGGATTCAAGGCCGGAAGATTTTCATTTAATGTAAAAGGCGGAAGATGTGAGACTTGCAAGGGTGCCGGTGTGGAGACAATAGAGATGAATTATTTGCCGAATGTTTATGTAACTTGCAAAGAATGCAGCGGAAAAAGATACAATGCAGAAACATTGGAAGTGAAGTACAAGGGAAAGAACATTAATGATGTGCTAAAAATGACTATTTCTCAGGCCGTTACATTTTTTGAACATATTCCTTCAATAGTTCCAAAATTAAAGGCACTGGAGGACGTGGGCCTTGGCTATGTAAAACTTGGGCAGCCGTCAACAACTTTAAGCGGGGGAGAAAGTCAAAGAGTAAAATTAGCAACAGAATTATCCAAAAAAGACACGGGAACTTCACTCTATATACTGGATGAGCCAACTACCGGCTTGCATTTTGAGGATATAAAGGTATTGCTTAGCGTACTGCAGAAAATTGTAGATAAGGGAAATACCGTTGTTATAATAGAGCACAACCTTGATATTATTAAATCCGTTGATTGGCTGATAGATATGGGACCGGAAGGGGGACGCGG
>DAIRSJ010000120.1:0-2040 GCA_036804445.1 Candidatus Egerieousia sp. | reverse complement strand
TTTTTGTAAACATCAATTTTTGCATCATAAACTCCAATTTCTGTAAGTTTATCTGCGTCCTTGATTTCAATTTTTCTTCTGTCAATCTCAAATCCCTGTTTTGCAAGAGCATCTGCAACTTGAATGTTGTTTACAGAACCGTAAATTTTTCCTGTTGCACTAACCTTTGTAGGTATTGTAACTTTCACAACATTAAGTTTCTCTGCAAGAGCGGTAGCATCAGCAACAAGCTTAGCTTCTTTGTGTGCTCTTTGTTTTGTGTTCTCTGCAAGAACTTTCTTTGCAGATTCAGTGGCTGCAATAGCAAGACCGTTAGGAATCAGATAG
Organism: Candidatus Egerieousia sp.; assembly: GCA_036804445.1. Taxonomy (GTDB): domain Bacteria; phylum Bacteroidota; class Bacteroidia; order Bacteroidales; family UBA932; genus Egerieousia. Next base: position 1,713 of record DAIRSJ010000120.1, on the reverse strand, counting down.
TTATTAGCATATCCGTTCTTTACTTTTACAAGATCGTCTTTATGTCCTACTCTGCGGATGTCTTCTTTTAATATTACTTCCATCTTCTCTCCTCCTTATTATTTCAACAAGTCTGTTACGTAAGGCAGCAGGGCAAGGTGACGAGCACGCTTAACAGCCTGAGCCACTTTCTTCTGAAATTTCAAAGAAGTTCCGGTTAGACGGCGGGGAAGAATTTTTCCCTGCTCATTAAGGAATCTCTTTAAAAATTCAGCGTCTTTATAGTCGACGTATTTTATGCCAGCTTTCTTAAAGCGGCAATATTTTTTCTTTTTAACCTCTACAGTAACCGGATTTAAATAACGGATATCTGCATTCTCTTCTACTTTGTTTGCCATAATTATATCCTCCCAAATTACTCTTTATTAGTAGTTTCTTCTTTAGCTGCAAATTTCTCCGCCTTTTGTGTTTCATTCTTCTTGGCGGCTCTGTTAGCCCTTCTTCTTTCTGCATACGCAACGGCATACTTGTCCATTGCAAATGTCAGAAATCTGATGATTCTCTCATCACGACGATACTGAGTCTCTAATGTTTCTACAAAAGCAGGCTCTGCTTTAAACTCAACCAGGTGATAAAAACCTGAAGTCTTTTTCTGGATAGGATAAGCTAATTTTTTTAGCCCCCAATCCTCTTCATATACAACTTCGCCCTTGTTCTCCTTAATCAGGGAAACATACTTGGACACCGTTTCCTTCATCTGAGGTTCAGACAAAACGGGAGTTGCAATGAAAACGGTTTCATAACTCTTTAACATTTTGTGTTAATTTTTTTTGTTAATAAATAATGTTGCTGTACGGCACATAGGTAAAAATACTCATGAAACAGTACGGCCCGCTTAAGAGAAATTTGCATATTCCTAAAAGCGAGCCGCAAAGATAATTATTTATTGTGAAAATGCAATTTTTCTATAAGTAATCTGCTATAAATCTACATTTTCTATGCGCACTAACTTGTTGCCACGCGTAAAACGGGATGCCTACTCAATGGCAAATCTGAACGTGACCGTTACAGAAACTGTGGTTTTATCCATCTGTAGAGAGGTTTCCTCTTCCGGCTCTGCGTTACCAACGGCCATTGCTTTGCTCATAAGAGCTATGTTTGAGTATGCTCTTTGATATGAATTATACGTCTGTGCGTAGATGACTTTCCCAACCTTGCCGCCAACAGTTTCAATCATTGTTTTTGCATTCTCCTTAGATTTTTTTGCCGCCTCAGCATAAAGTTCATTTTTTGTTTTTTCTTGCAGGGCCTGTGATACCTGCGCTTTCTGAAGGTTTACATCAGAAATTCCTGCATCATTCAATGATTGGAATGCTTTTCCAAGTTCAGCGGCATCTTTAACCTTTAAAGAGTATGATTTAGAGGCTAATATGGTATTCTTACCAAGAAAATATTTTTGCAAATCGCTGTTCATGTCATCAACGGTCAGATTTTTCTCAACATCAATTCCAACTCCCTTTAGTGCTGAAATCATTTTTTTCTCCTGTTGTTCAACAGTTATCCTGCCTTTTGAATCCTTCTCGTTAATAGTTATGTTCATGTAAATTTCATCCGGCGTGATTTCTCTCTCGCATCTTGTCTGAACCTCAACATAATTTTGCTTGCTATTTTCCTGCGCGTAACTCTTTGTTCCGCTTGCCAGTAACGCGGTACATGCCGCAGCCGCAACTAGTG
>DAIRSJ010000119.1:0-2041 GCA_036804445.1 Candidatus Egerieousia sp. | reverse complement strand
CACGACAGTTTCACCTGCAAATTGCAGCAGTTTCCAAAATCCGCCGCAATAATTCGGAGATTTTTTTTTGGTATCTATCGGGATGAAGAAAAGGTTTGTCGCTCCGCTAAACATCGGTTCATAGCGCGGTTGGGAAAGCATATAAAAATTTATTCCCGGATTTTGACGCGCGTACTCCTTTACAAGAGGTGCGGCAATTGCAACATCCCCAAGAGCTGAGAGCCTTATAATCAGAATATGTCTTTGACGTTTTGTGTTCATTCGGACCTATTATTGCAGTCACAATTATTTGACTATTAACTCCGGCAGGCCGAGGTTTAAATCACTTAACCTTACCGCCTCCGTAAAGAACAGGATTGGTAGACGGGTCATTGTACATCTTCATCTGCTTATAGATTTTCATGTATTTGCGTCCCTCTTCAATATCTGTAAGCAATTGATCTATAGCCTCTCCAAGATCCAACTGCTGGGTGATAAGGATATTGAGTTTTTCCTGACATTTTTCCTTGTGCTCTGCACTTGCATCTGCTCTTACAGCCTCTTCATGCATGTGATAAATTTTTAAAGCAAGTATGGAGAGACGGTCCACCGCCCATGCCGGAGTTTCCGTATTGATTGTAGCATCGGCATGGAGTTTAACGTTTTTGTATTTATTTAAAAACCAGCTATCTATCATCTCAACCAAATCCGTCCTGTCTTGGTTTGACTTATCAATGCGCCTCTTTAACTTCAATGCTGCCGACGGGTCAATCTGAGGATCTCTGATTATATCTTCCAAGTGCCACTGAACAGTATCAATCCAATTTTTCAAATACAAAAAGTACTCAATTCCGTGCTCTTCAAAAGGATTTTTAATAGGAGCGTCTACATCATTAGCTACATGATAATCGGCAATACACTTGTTAAATATCTCATTGCACTTTCCTGTAAAACTCATATAAGTATCAATTATAAAATTTGTTTAAAGTAATATTCCAAAAACAGCCGAATATATCTTTGGGGTTATTTTATCCTGGTAATAAGAGTATTAGCGTATTTGGTCATTTGCGCTTTTTGGGCCGCATTCAGCTCTAATCTCTCAAGAGTTTCCAGAGCTTTATTATAATTATCCGCGATAGCTTTTTCTGCATTGTCCTTAACTCCCATATCTTCAAAGAATTGCCTGATTTTTGAGATTTTTTTCTTGCCTGCGGATTCCGGCATCATAAGCAATTTGCATAAATCTTTTTTCTGTTTGCTGTTGGCAATGTTATAACAATTTACAAGAAGCCACGTCTTCTTGTTGTTTAGGATGTCTCCTCCGATTCTCTTTCCAAAAACCTTCTCATCACCAAATGAATCCAGATAATCATCCTGAATCTGAAATGCAAGACCAAGCTGCAGTCCAAATTTGTACAGGCCGTCACATATAGAGTCCGGAGCGCCGGCTATCAGCGCTCCAAGTTTTGCAGAACATGCAATCAAAACACCCGTCTTAAGGGCTATCATATTCATGTAGTCCTCTATCTTAATGGTTTTCATGTACTCAAAATCCATGTCATATTGTTGACCTTCACATACTTGCAGGGCCGTTTTACAGAACAGCTCCATAGCCGAGTGAAGTTTGCCCCAAGGTGCATTTGCAAGCAGGACGTAAGAATCTATGCACATAGCATCTCCGGATAGAATGGCAATATCGCTGTTCCACTTTTTATAAACAGTCTTTTGTCCGCGCCTTAATGATGCTTTATCCATAATATCATCATGGATGAGCGTGAAACTGTGAAACACCTCCAAAGAAAGTGCAGGAAGAATGATACTGTCATCAATTTTATCACTGAACAAATTATACGCGGTCAGGCAAAACCTTGGACGCAGTCTTTTTCCTCCTATTGAGAGCATATATTCCAGCGGCTTGTACAGACGCTCGGGTTCTTTATCCCAGTCTAGCTTTGTAATGGCCTTATCTATAATTAAATTAAGTTGTTTCAGCGTTTTCATACATGGCAAAGTTAATCCTTTTTAAACAAATTGCTAAATTCGCACTCTATGAAAGCCACCG
>DAIRSJ010000118.1:0-2051 GCA_036804445.1 Candidatus Egerieousia sp. | reverse complement strand
TTCATAAATGCGTAAACCTTAGGGCGTTGGCTCTCCCATGCGTGCATGGTTTGAATCGGTTTTCTGCCAGGAGGAAGTTCATCCAAAACTGAAATGTCCAAGTCCCCGTAAAGCGTCATTGCCAGCGTGCGCGGAATAGGTGTTGCGGTCATAACCAATATATGGGGGAACAACGGTGAGGAATCTGTTGTTTTGTTTCCGTTTGAAAGTTTCTCCGTAGTCTTTGTAGTTGTTCCCTTATTCCATAAGCGGGAGCGCTGATCAACACCAAATCTGTGCTGCTCGTCAATCACTGCAAATCCCAAGTTGCGGAATTGCACCCTGTCCTCTATAAGTGCGTGTGTGCCAACAATTATATTAATTTTCCCCGTGGCTAAATCTTCCAGTATTTGCTTTCTCTCTTTTGCCTTTGTGCTGCCCGTTAGCAGCGCCACGGTTGCGGAGGTTGGTGCCAGAAATTTTGTAATGCTTACCAAATGCTGATTTGCAAGCACTTCCGTTGGAGCCATTATGCAGGCTTGATAACCGTTGTCTACGGCAATTAGCGCAAGCAGCACAGCCACAAGGGTTTTCCCGCTTCCGACATCTCCCTGCAGCAGCCGGTTCATTTGCTTTCCGCTCATCATGTCCGCCCTCATCTCTTTTATGACTCTTTTCTGAGCCCCTGTAAGCGGATAAGGAAGAGCGTTATAGCACTTGTTAAAGTTGTCTCCAACTTTTGACATTGTTAGTCCGCCTTCATGCGACATACGCACGTTTTTCTGTTTCAGCAGGCTAAGTTGCAGATAAAACAGTTCCTCAAATTTCAACCTGTTCCGGGCTTTTAGAAGGGAGTCTTCGTTGTGGGGAAAATGAATATTTTTAAGGGCAAATTGCAGAGAGCAAAGGCTCTTTCTGTGCAGCAAATCTTCCGGCAGAGTTTCATGTATGGCGGGGAGTATTTTCTCCAGCAATGTATTCTCAAATTTTGTGATGACCTTGATGCCCAAACCGGCGCTTTTCATTTTTTCCGTTGTGCTGTAAATGCCAACCATTGAGCCAGTTCCGTAGGCATAAGCCTGTGAAGGAGGAGTGACTTCCGGGTGTATCATATTAAGCGCACCGTTGAACTCCGAGACTTTCCCGAATACTATGAACTCACTCTTTTCTTTGATTTTGTCCGTTATCCATTTGAGGCCGCTAAAGAAGACTAAGTCTATGCTTCCGGTTGCATCCTGCAGAGTGGCTACAAATCTTTTTTTATGTCCTCCGCCAACCATGGTGGTCTTTACAATAACTCCACGCACTTGAACATAAGCGCTTTCCGGAGTTACCTCAGAAATAGAATAAATCTTGGATTTGTCTATCCATCTGAAAGGGAAGAAATACAGCAAATCTCTAAACGTATGGATTCCAACCTCTTTTGCAAGAATGTCCGCGCGCTTGGGACCTATGCCCGGCAAGTATTGTATTTCAGTATCAAGGATATTAGGCATGGAGATGTTTGCACAAGTGCTCTTTATGCTATCTGTGAGCAAATTTAATAAACTTTTTTTGTAACTTGCGTTGAATGCGGGAACGGTGTTTTGCCGGTGTGCAGAGCATCCTGCAGTTGATCTAAAAATAAAAACATATGCAACCTAAAATTGTTATAGGAATTACTCAAGGTGATACTAACGGAATTGGTTATGAGGTAATTATAAAGGCCCTCTCTAATGCCAACGTACTGGAAATGTTTACGCCCGTTATTTACGGTTCATCCAAAGCTTTTGGAATTTACCGCAAGCAAATTCCCGATACGGAGAATATAAATACAAACATAATAACATCTGCAAAAGACGCTCATCCAAAGCGCGTTAACATTATCAATTGTGTTTCTGACCAGATGCAGGTTGAACCCGGCCAGCTTACTCACGATAGTGCAAAGTCTGCAATAGAGGCATTGAATGCGGCTGTTAAAGATATGAAAGAAGGGCTTATAAATATCTTGGTTACAGCACCTTTCAATAAGAGAGGTGTTGCGCTGGAGAATTTTAAATATGCGGGGCATACAGGATATTTGATTGATGCCT
>DAIRSJ010000117.1:0-2057 GCA_036804445.1 Candidatus Egerieousia sp. | reverse complement strand
GGGTTAAAATACGCTAATTTTGTTCCAAAAAAATAATAACTAAATCATTTGAAATAAATAACGGCTGCAATTGAGTTTTAATGCTTAAATTTGCGCACATTTTTTAGATATGAATCAGACATCAAAATACAGATTTACAATAATATCCCCCGTCTATAATGAGGAGGGAAATGTCTGCAGGCTTGCAGATGAGCTTGGCAAATTTATGGAAATTTCCAAGGAGCCATCCGTTTGCGTTTTGTTTGTAAATGACGGCTCCGCAGATAATTCTCTGCAATTGATAAAAGATGAATGCTCTAAAAGAAACAATTTCTTCTATATATCACTGTCTCACCGCACAGGACTAAGCGGAGCAATTAAAGCCGGATTTGACAATTGCTTCTCAGATTTTGTAGGATACATAGATGCAGATTTGCAGACCACCCCGGAGGATTTCAATTTACTATTGCCATATATTATTGATTATCCGCTTGTTATGGGAATACGTGCAAACAGGAAGGATTCCGGATGGAAAAATTTCCAGTCCAAATTTGCAAATGGCTTCCGCAAAATGTTTACCCATGACGGCGCCCAAGACACCGGATGTCCGCTAAAAATTATGCAAACCGCTTATGCCAAGAGGATTCCAATGTTCACAGGGATGCATCGCTTCTTTCCGGCACTCATTCAGCTACAAGACGGAGGCAAAATGAAGCAGATTCCTGTCAGACACTTCCCAAGAACGGCTGGAGTTTCCAAATATAATGTTTGGAACAGGCTGATTGGTCCTCTAAAAGATTGTTTTGCGTACCGCTGGATGAAAAAGAGATACATCAATTATTCGGTTGGAGAGCAAAATATAAAGTTATAGTTTTTTCCCGACAGTAAATAATTAGCTATGCAGCAAGCAACTATTTCTCAATGGATTATATACGGTCTTGGTTTTTTGGCCCAGGGCTTTTTCTCTTTGAGAATTCTTGTTCAGTGGATAATGAGCGAGAAGGCCAAGAAAGTTGTCTCCCCCACTATCTTCTGGGTATTCAGCATTGCAGGCTCCTATTTGTTCTTTGTTTACGGATGGCTGAGAAATGATTTTGCAATTATGTTTGGCCAAGTAATCTCCTATTACATATACATTTGGAACCTTAAAGTAAAAGGAGCGTGGGACGTAATAAGAACAGACAAAAATGATTCCGGAGATGAAAGCGCCGTTGCGGCAAAAGGCATCAAAGTCCCGGCGCCCCAATATTGGAGACTTGCCCTGCTGGCGATACTTGTAATCACTCCCGTAATTGGAGTAGGTTATATTTTAAGCGACTGGCAAACGTTTAAAACTCAATGCTTTCACAATGAATCCATTCCTTCCATGCTTGTAATTTACGGTTCTCTAGGACAAATTGTTTTCACATTAAGATTCATCTATCAGTTTGTATACTCCAAAAGAAGACATGACAGCAGATTGCCGGCCGGATTTTGGATTATAAGCCTTGCCGGCTCTGCAATAATAGTCTCTTACGCATTTATAAGACATGACCCTGTGCTTGCACTTGGACAATCTATCGGATTTATTTCATATTCAAGAAATTTGATAATTTTGCATAAAGCAGTTAAGAAAGAGCAAGAGGAGAGTGCAAATTCTGCAGAATAATTTTAAAAAAAAATAATGAAACGGCGTACAGTCATATTCATTCTGATACTGGCGGCGCTTCTCCCATTGTTAATAATGAGAGAGTTCACGCCAAGCAATGAATTGCGTTATTTAAATATTGCAGATGAGGCAATTGCAAACGGCAATCTATTTGCTTTCACAGATCACGGAATTCCATACGCAGATAAACCACCGTTATATTTTTGGATTGCTATAGGATTGAAATTCCTATTTGGCAAACACATAATGTTTCTGCTTAGCTTGCTGTCTGTCATACCCGCCTTTGTAATTGCATGGGTAATGGATAAATGGACTGAAGATAAGTTGCAGCCGTGTGAACGCACTGCAGGAACGCTTATCCTTTTTACATCTCTCTATTTTTTGGCATCCTCTGTTGTTCTGAGAATGGACATGTTAATGTGCATGTTCA
>DAIRSJ010000116.1:0-2090 GCA_036804445.1 Candidatus Egerieousia sp. | reverse complement strand
GCCAAACTCTCTAGAGAGCAGATAGTTAATCCAAATTCAAATTACTGTTTTGGAGAAGGCGGAGCCGGAACATTCTCTGACGGAAAACTTTATACACGCTCCACAAAGAAAGGGGATATCAGAGACGTGCTATATCAGTTTGTGAAATTTGGCGCAGACCCTTCAATTATAATTGATGCACACCCTCACATTGGAAGTGATAAGCTGCCCTCAATTATTGAGGCAATGCGCAACTGTATTATTGAGCATGGCGGAGAAGTGCATTTTAATTCTAGAGTATTTGATTTGCAGCAAGTTAAGGTTGGTAATAATGTTAAATGGAGAGTCGTTTGCCTTAGCGGCGATGTTTCAACTTCAGAATATGTTGCCAAATCCGTAATACTTGCAACAGGTCATTCCGCAAGAGATATATATCAGTTGTTTTATGATAAAAAGTGGGATTTGCAGGCCAAAGGTTTTGCCCTTGGAGTGCGTGCGGAACATCCTCAGTCATTGATAAATAACATTCAGTATCATAAAAAATGGCAGCCTTATCTGCCCGCTGCAGAATATTATTTGGTAACACAAGTTGAGAATAGGGGAGTTTTCTCTTTTTGCATGTGTCCCGGAGGGATCCTCGTTCCTTCTGCAACTGAACCAGGTGAGGTGGTTCTTAACGGAATGAGCAATTCCACACGTAGTTCAAAGTGGGCCAATGCGGGAATTGTAACATCCGTTGAACCGGAAGATTTGCCCGATTATGAGAAATACGGGGCACTAAAGGTCTTAAAGTTTCAGCAGGATGTTGAGAGAAAAATTTACTCAATGAATGGCGGAAATCTTAGGGCACCCGCCCAGAGAATGGATGATTTTGTACGCGGCAAACTTTCCGTGACGCTTCCTCCAACTTCTTATGTACCCGGTGCTTATAGCGCAATGCTCAATGAGGTTCTGCCGGGATTTGTAGCTCGCAGATTACAGAAAGCCTTCCCGGAATTTGATAAAAAAATGAGAGGCTATTACACCTCTCAATCTTTATTGCTTGCCGTTGAATCCAGAACATCATCTCCGGTTAGAATCCCCAGAGATCCTGAATCGCTGCAACATATAACACTCAAAAACTTATATCCCTGTGGTGAGGGAGCCGGTTATTCAGGCGGCATTGTCTCCTCTGCAATAGATGGAATTAACGTTGCCAAAAAGATTTGAGCGCGATTTGTTATTGGCCTAATGGCAGCCGGAGCAGCAATCGCATCCGCCATCTGCACAATCCCCGCAGGAATGCTGAGCCTTCTCATTGAACAAGCCGTTAGCAACTTCTTTTTCAGTAGCTTCACGTACTTTTTCAACCTTGCCTTTAAAGTTTAGATCTGCACCTGCAAGCGGATGATTAAAGTCCATCACAACCTTTTTCTCAATTGGCTTAACGTCTTTTACAACTCCGTTTAACTTGTTGCCTTCACTATCTTGCATGGGAAGCATATTTCCAATTGTAAGAATTCCCTCTTCAACTTTGCCGTCTCTCTCAAACAAATTCATAGGCAATTCAACTATCGCCTGAGGATTCGGCTCCCCGTAAGCATCTTTTGCAACAAGCAGAAATTCAAAAGAATCTCCTTCTTTTTTTCCTATAATCTGTTCTTCAAATTTTGGAAGAAGCATGCCTGATCCAAAAATAAATTGCAAAGGGCTCTCTGCCTTTACTGTCTCAATCTCTTTTCCGTTAACCGTTAGCGTGTAGGTCAGAGATACTACTTTGTTATTTCCGATTTCCATATTATACTGTTTAATGAATTTTTATATGCCGTTAATTTGCTGCGCACCAAAATTTCGCAACCGGGCGCGCAAAGGTATTTATATTATTTTATTTTCTTATCTCTCCCGACAGATATTTTTGTCGCTTCCGCCGCCGCCTCTTTTGCATCCCTTTCTGCAATGCTTATGCCGCAGTGCCACTTCATCAACGGTTTGTTGAATTTGAATATTCTAAATCCGATTGCTGCGCAAATAATTGATATTATGGGAGATATTATGTTAAAAAAACAATAGGGAGCATACACAAGAGTTGGTACTCCAAGTACGCTTGACTGCATTACGCCGCATGTATTCCA
>DAIRSJ010000115.1:0-2190 GCA_036804445.1 Candidatus Egerieousia sp. | reverse complement strand
TCCTGGCTCAACGGAAATATTGATTACGTTCCTATTGCGCTTTGTAAAATACTGATGTTTAAAGATATACAAGCCTGATGCAGTGCCTTTCACCACAGCAGCATTATCAGAAACTGCAGAATAAACTCTACCCGGAAGAGCCGTATGAATAGAAATTTTATAATGAAAAAAAGTAGTATAAGTGTCTGACAGTTTGAATAGTCCGCCAAACACCATAGCTAAAATAAGGGAGATGATTAGAACAATCCAATCGCCTCCCCATTTCTTAAATTTGCTATGTAGCTTACTTTTGAGGGACATCTGTTGCAACGTCCTTAACAATAGAGCTTTTATCTACTCTAAGTTTAACGTTATCGTCAACAATGATAACAATGTAACGGTCCTTAATCTCATCAACCGTACCGTAAATGCCGCCAACCGTAACAACTTTATCTCCCTTTTTTAACTCATTGCGAAACTTTGCAAGTTCCTTCTGTTTTTTCTGCTGCGGACGAATCATCAAAAGATACATCACAACAAAAATTGCAAGCATCATCAAAAGAAAACTCCAAGTACCGCCGCCTCCTTGAGCCTTACCAGCTGCAGGGGCAGCTGTCTGTAATAGTGTAAATAGCATACTCATTTATTTTTTAATTAATTGATAATCTTTTTGTTCTCGACAGTTCCTTCTGTCGCTCTGGCAAATATACTTATTTTTTAGTTCAAAGTGCCAATTTCCAAGTCCGCCGCTAACCCAAGTTTCCAAGTCCGCCGCTAATCCAGATTTCCGACAAGACCTCTGCCCTGCTTGTGAATTTTCCCCTCTTTTTGCAGTTTTTGTAACACCCTATCCAACAGGCCGTTAACAAAGACTTTGCTTTTTGGCGTGCTGTAATATTTAGAAATCTCCACGTACTCGTTGATTGTAACCTTCAGCGGAATAGTCTCAAATTTAACCGCTTCCGCAATTCCCATGACGATAAGGGTAAGGTCAGTAGAGACCACACGCTCTACATCCCACTTTGATAAAAACGATTGCGCAAGTTCTGTATACTCATCATAATTTATCATGCAAGCCTTAAGGAGCTTCTTTGCAAAAACCTCATCATCCTCTTTCATAAATACATCGGGAACAGTAATCTTACCGCTCTTTGCAATTTGCTTCAAATCCTTAAGAATTGTTAACAGCACATAACCAAGATCGTCGCTCCATAGACTGCACTGCTCCTCCAACATATCCCCCACTGCCTCAGAGTCTTCCAGTTCCTCTTTATAGATGTGCTCAAACAATTTAACGGAATCTTTAAGATTGGCGCCGCCGATAGTCACTTCACTTCCGCTCATGAACTTTTGGAAATATTCCTTTGAGCACATGCTGTTAAAAATAGAGCGAACAGTCAAAAACTTTGTCTCCCATGAAATTCCGTGATGTTTACAATACTTTAGAAACTCCTCGTCATTTTCAACAAGTTCGGAAAACTTATTCTGCGCAAACTTAAAACTCGGATTCATTTCCTGTGCGGTAGGATGGAATTTTTGAAGCCCCGTATCTATCTTCTCCTGAGCCATTTTTGAAAGCTCAACGGGAAGAAGCAACATAAGACAATACAACTCCCGCGTCTTTTTGCACGCTGCAAGCAGTTCATTCTCAGCCGGTACAACATCATAAGAACCTGTCGAGACCTTACTAAACAACTCCTTAAAAACTTTAATTCTTATTAATCTGCGGTTTATCATATTAACTATTACTTTTTTTCTTCATCAAAGAACTTTTTTCCGTTCCAATAATTTGAATTTCCTTCCTCAGCTTAAAAACTGTCACTGAACATCAAATATTTTGCAAATATAGGTTATTACGCCGGAAAAAAAGTTTATATTTGCGTATTAATTTTAAAACTAAAAAGGATTTATGTACCAAGAGGATTTTGATAACGCGGGAGCACAGGAGCGCAACGGCGATGACATTTACTCAAAGCCTGTAAGAGCAGGGAAGAGAACTTATTTCTTTGACGTTAAAGCAACTAAGAATAATGATTACTATTTGACAATTACGGAAAGTAAGCGCAAGGTTGACAAAGACGGACATTTCTCTTATGACAAGCACAAAATTTTCCTGTACAAAGAAGATTTTGAAAAGTTTGCAGACGGCCTTGATGAGGTTGTAAAATATATCAAAGAAAAGTGCCCGGTAAGTGAGAGAACCTATTCAGA
>DAIRSJ010000114.1:0-2195 GCA_036804445.1 Candidatus Egerieousia sp. | reverse complement strand
ATGGTTGTTATTACCGTGAACGCCAATATATCAGAGGCTCTTGGGGCTTTTGTAATGGGGTCAATACTGTCGGGAACTATACAGAGAGACAAGATTATAAAACTGACAAAGCCAATCAAAGATTTTTTTGGTGCAATCTTTTTTGTCTCCGTCGGAATGTTGGTTGACACGTCTGTTGTGCTACACTATTGGCCGCACATTTTGCTGATAACGTTAACAGTAATTACGATGAAGCCGCTTTCCGCAACAATCGGATATTTGTTTAGCGGTCAGACACTTAAAATAGCACTGACCGGAGGAATGTGCCTTTGTCAGATTGGTGAGTTCTCCTACATTATTGCCACAATGGGACGCAGTCTGGACGTGACTCCGCCTTATTTGTATCCGGTGATTGTTACGGTATCAATCCTAACTACTTTTGTTACACCATATTGGATTAAGCTTGGAGAACCGGTGTACAGCTTTATTTACTCACATGCAAAACCTCAATGGCGTATCGTGATTGAAAGATTGGGGACCGGCAGACAGACATTGAATAGAGAGACGGAATGGAGAAAACTAATACGCTCCTACTCTCTAAGAGTGATACTTTATTCCGCATGGCTTTTCTTTATTTTTTTATTCTTTACAAGATTTGTTAATCCATTCTTAGCCGGCTATATAGGGGTTACAAGATGGACGGCTGTTTTGATGTTTATTATTACAATTGGTGCAATGACTCCTTTCTTGTGGGGGCTGTTGAGAAGGAAGGGTGAAGACGGTGCGTTTGATAAAATATGGGAGGATAAGAAGTTTGCCAGAGGCCCTCTGCTTTTTATGCGGGCGTTAAAATATATAATTGCAATCATTGCGGTTTCTGTTCCGGCATCTATTTATATAACAAAGAGCCTGGGTGCAATCATTTTAATTTGCGCAGTAGTAATACTTTATGTGGAAATATCAAAGAAAGTAAAAAAGTATTACGCCAAGATGGAAAATAGATTTTTGACAAATTTGCACAGCGAGGGAGGACACTCTTTTGTTATTCCTAAAGATATTGCGGAAGAGATGCATATAGACAAGTGCGAGGTTGAACCAAACTCATATGCGGCGGGGAAAAATATCGGAGAAATACATCGCTATAAAGATACCGGAGCGCTTGTTATTCAGATTATCAGAGGAAGTAAAACAATTGATTTGCCCACAAAGGAACAGGTGCTTTATCCGGAAGATTCACTGATTCTTCTCGGCTCGGATGAGCAAATAAAATCTTTCTCATTGATTTCTGCAAATGATCAGGCTCTTTTGCAGGATGATGAAAATCGGGAGAGGATAGAGATGAAGCTACTCCAATTTACATTGGATGAAACATCTTCTTTTGTCGGGCAGCCGGCAAATATTACATCAATAAGAGATAAATTCGGAGTGCTCATAGTTGGGGTTGAGAAGAGTAAGGATAATAGCTTTTTGCGCCCGACATCCTCAATAACAATGGAGAAGGGAGATACCGTTTGGGTTGTGGGCAGCAAGAAAAATATTGAGACTTGCTTTAATCTGGCATAGGTAAAATGGAGAGACAATTTTTAAGACAGGTTGCAAATATATTCTCAAATCCCTCATTGTTAGGGATTAAGACTGCAGATGCCAATTACCTGTGCAACTTTACTTTTGTCTTTCCCAACAAGCGTTCAATGGCCTTTTTCCGCAAGTATCTTGGAGAAGAGTACGGCAAGATTAACAGAGCTCCCGACGGTTCACCTATGCCTTTGTTCTCTCCCCGCATGGTGACTATCAGCGATTTGTTCTCTGATTTGAGCGGCCTGCATGCGGCGGATTATCTGACTCTTATTGTTGAACTTTGGAAATGCTATTCGGAAGTCCGGAAGAAACATGCGTTGGGAGCCGGTCTATCTGAAACCGATTTTAAGGAGGAGCCGCTTGATGATTTTATTTTCTGGGGAGATTTGATTCTGTCGGATTTTTCTGATGTGGATCAATACATGGTAGATGCAAAACAGCTTTTCACAAACTTAAAAGACGTGAATGAGATTAATTCTGATTTTTCATGGCTGTCTGATACGCAGAGAAAAGCGGTGGAAAAACTGGGCGGAGTAAAAGGCTTTTGGGAGAGAGTTAATGGAAATGTGCCGGGTGCTGCGGGCAGGGAGGAATTTTATAAGAAAAGATTTTTGGATACGTGGGAAATTCTGTATCCG
>DAIRSJ010000113.1:0-2202 GCA_036804445.1 Candidatus Egerieousia sp. | reverse complement strand
TTGAGAAGAGAATTGAGGCAGAGAGAGGAGCTTGCGAGGGTAAAAAGAAAATTGCTACAAAGGCTAAACAGCTTAACTATGACGCAATTCATGATACAGTTCATGAGATGTGCAAAGATGAAGCTCGTCACGGTTGCGGCTTTGAAGGTCTGTATAAGAGATATTTTAAGAAATAATTTGTTTTGGTTCCAAAAAAAGAGCGCCTGAAAAGACGCTCTTTTTTTTATTATGCTGCAACCATTTCTATTTCACCGCAGCCGTCATATTGGCCGCCTTCTCCCATGCCAAATTCTGATAAAAAGCATCAAGCGCACTATTTGCCGGATTATTTATGTATGTGCTAAGACCGGAAAATTTGGAAGAGAGTATAGTTAAGTTAATCATCTTGCCGGTTGTATATTTTGCAACAACTGCATTCTTGAGCGCGGCAGTAAATGCGGAAGCGGCACTCTCCCCTACCAGATTGACCATGAAGTCATTAATATCATAAAACCAATGCTTGTCATACCTGAAATAAGGCTGAATTTTGGATAAATCCAGCGCCTGAATTTTATCTCTGTTAGCATCAAATATCAGTTTTGCCTGAGCTGCAACATCTGCAAGAGCGGAGCACTTTACAACAGAAATAGTTGCCGATTGCATATCACCTGTCTGAGCTTCATAATAATCATTATATGCCTTTGCCGCAGCAACATAATCTCCGCTGAACAGAGGCTGCATAATTGTTCCGTAAGGGAAGCTTGTAGTTAAAACCTCTGCAGGTGAAGAAATTACATAATTTACACTATCTTTTAACTGATACGCAACTTCTATTCCTCCCATAAGACAAGCATCAAAAGCAATGAAATCCAGCTTGCATGGAATTGACGCAGCAAGGTCAGTTATAGACATTTCCGTCTTATTGTCCAATCCAAAACTCTTAACCATATTGGCATACGGGTCAACACCTCCAGGAGGAGATGGCCATGTATTTATAAATGGAGTTACATTATTAGCTCCCGACAGTTTTCTTAGGTTTCTAAGAGCGCTTATTTCCTCCGCACGCTCTGCAAGCTCTGCCGTAATTGCGCTAGAAGGAAATGTGCCAGAAGCATAATAACCGGCAGGAAGCCAACCGGTTGCATGAGACCACATTATCATACCCATCTGTGTTGCAGGAAACATTGTCTTTGTAACCTGAATAGCACTAGTGATTGCCGCTTTGGTTGCCGAATTCTGCGCCGGGAACCTGTAAACCGTATCTGTCACAACCGCTCCTGCGCTATTCTTATGAACGTTAATCAATAGTGGCATAGTATCCCGCACCACCATAGTTTTTGTATCAATATTATCCGTATAAATTACAACATAGCCGTTATCAGGCAGATACCCATTAATAATTTGGTTAATGCTACTTACCGCATAGGATGCTATATTGTTATTATCAATAAAATATACAAGTATGGTTTTATCCTTTGTTTCATAAACAGTCTCTTGAGTTGTAACTGCTTTCTCACAAGATACAGCTGAGAATAAGGCAATTGCTACAAACGCCACACATACGGCTATTCTACAAGCCCCTTTAAAAAAATATATACCGGTCCTATTCATTTTCTCTTAATCCCAACGGTTATCCTTCAATGCAAAATTACCTTTTTTTCAATAATCGAGCCTATTTTTTAAAAATAAAATAAACCGCTCCAATTAACAGGAAGAAAGCAATCACGTGATTATAATTAAAATGCTGCGTTTTAAAAAAAATCAGAGCAAAGAGCACAAACACAGTAAGAGATATAACTTCCTGAACCACTTTTAATTGTACAAGAGAGAACGGGCCTCCCAGTTCATTAAACCCTATTCTGTTTGCAGGTACCTGAAAACAATATTCCGCAAATGCAATTCCCCAGCTTATAAGAATAATCCCAAACAATCCCCAGCCTGGAAGCAGCGTATCTGTTTTGAATTTCAAATGACCATACCAGGCCAATGTCATAAAACTGTTAGAGATAATTAAGAATAAAATTGTTAGCAAGCCTCTTCCCATGATTATAATATTTAGAGAGTGAATTCTTTTTTAGCGGCGTCAAAATTATAAAAAACAACGGAAAATCTTATATTTGTGAATAGCAACAAGGTAAATAACCGGTCTGAAAAGGCCATAAAAAATTATAATATGAAATCTGATAATTTACTTGCATTTGTGGGAGGCGCAATATAAAGATA
>DAIRSJ010000112.1:0-2229 GCA_036804445.1 Candidatus Egerieousia sp. | reverse complement strand
CCTGTTTTATAGTCCAGTATGCCTGTCATACAAATTACAAATCTTTAGTTATTAATTCAATGTACTTAAAAATGCGTACTAAAGTACTAAAATAAAATTAATCATAGTACTCCCTTGCTGCTTGGAATTGCAAAATCTCTTGTTTCTCTGCGGACGGCACTTTTTAGTGTCCTTGCAAAGGCTTTGAAAATTCCCTCAATGATGTGGTGATCATTTGAACCTGAGGCTTTTATATGAAGATTGCATTCAAGGTGTTCTGCAAGACTTTTAAAGAAATGTTCAAACATTTGGGAATTTACGTCTCCGATTTTTTCACTCTTAAATTTGACTTCCCAGCGGAAATCAATTCTTCCTCCGATATCCATAACAATGTATGCATCAGCTTCATCCATTGGGAGACAAAAACCGTATCTTCCAATGCCGTTCTTATTGCCAAGCGCTTTTTTCAGACACTCTCCAAGTGTAATGGCGATATCTTCTACGGTGTGGTGCTCATCTACATTAATATCGCCGGATGCTTTGATATCCAGTGTTATACCTCCATGATAACCAATCTGCTGCAGCATGTGATTCAAGAAATCAAGAGGAGTTTCAATGCGCGGTTCGCGGAATTTGTCCAAATTTACATATACTTGAATCTGAGTCTCTTTAGTAAAACGTTCTACAGATGCAATTCTCTCAGGTTCAATGTTTTTCTGCATAATGTATTCTGATGAAATGCTTTCCGGTGTAACGCATCCGAATGCCGTTTGTTCTTCATTTGTATACGCATTTGCGTTTATTGTTTCCGCAAAGGCTCTGATGCAGCGGAGCATCCTGTCATTCTCATCCTTATTGCCAACCGTAATTCTTAAACAATCTTTGCAGCCGTGCATGTTCCCTCTATCTCTTACTATAATTTCGTTCTTTTGTAACAGATGGAAAATCTTCTCTTTTTGTTTGAATTTAACAAGCAGAAAATTTGCGTCCGAAGGATAAACTTTTTGCACCGCCCCGTCCGTTTTTCCTTTGCACATCTTTTGCAGTTCTGACGCAACTCTCTCTCTTTCACTCACGATGGTTTCAACTTCTTCCTCTTTTATAAGAGAACTGCGTAACATCTGCAGGGCCTGTCGCTGAGCCAGAATGTTGATATTATAAGGGTACTTTACATTGTTAAAAATGTTTATAATGTCCTCATTAGCAATAGCCAGTCCAATCCTTAAGCCTGCCATTGCATAGGCTTTTGACAGTGTCTCCAATACTATTAAGTTTGGATATTTTGCAATATGATTTTTGAAATCTGTTACGCGCACAGTGCTTGAAGGGTGTTTGCCGCTAGCATAACGGCCGCGGTTTATATTGCGCCCGGCGTCTGCTGCAGCAAAATCAAAGTATGCCTGATCAACTACGACAATTCCTTTGAAAGATTTTAATATCTTCTCTATACTCTTGGAATCCAGTAAATTGCCTGTAGGGTTGTTAGGGGAGCAAAGGAAAATAACTTTGGTGTCTTTGCGCACTTGCTTTAGCAGTTTGTCTGTGTCAAGCTGAAAAGCAGTTGCATTGTTTTTGGCTACCGTGTCGCCATGCTTCTTATTTGTTGTGAAATCTGTTGTGAGAAAAGCGTCAATTATTTTGACATTATTCATCTGAGCTGCAACTGAATACATGCCATAAGACGGATTCATTATGATGGCGCTGCTTTTGCCTGGCTCACAGAAAACTCTGTAAACAAGGTCAATAGCTTCATCACTTCCGTTTCCTAAAAATAAATTTTTAACAGGAATTTCCTTTATAGCGGAAATTGCCTGTTTTAAATTCTCTTGACGCGGTGACGGATAGCGGTTTACACCATTATCAAATGGGTTCTCATTAGCATCCAGATAGATTTCCATGGGAACCCTGCAGTCATCCTGCGCTGTTGAATAGGGAGTGAGTTCCAGTATATTTTTCCTTACAAGATTTTTAATGTTCATATCTAATAATTCTAATACTACAGCGTTATTTTAATCTTATATCTACAGCATTTTTATGAGCGTCCAGGCCCTCTGCGGAAGCCATTGCCGTTATGGTGCCGGAGAGTCTTCTAAGTCCGGTGCGGGTTATTTCCTGGACAGTTATTCTTTTAATGAAACTGTTGAGATTCACGCCATTGTAACCGCGGGCCCAGCCCCCCGTGGGGAGAGTGTGGTTTGTTCCGCTTGCGTAGTCGCCTGCGCTTTCCGGGGTGTAATTGCCAAGGAAAAT
>DAIRSJ010000111.1:0-2230 GCA_036804445.1 Candidatus Egerieousia sp. | reverse complement strand
AGCATCCATATCATTGTTGATTACAGGATGTTCACTAAAGAATGATTATTTTAAAGGAACGGATAATTATGTTACAAAATTTCAAATCATAAGTGGTACAAATACATACCCCGCGGAGATAAAGGAAGACTCAATTAATATTTATGTGCCTGAAAATGCCAATGTTACGGGGGCAAAAGCCACCTATACCATAAGTGAGCATTCAAATATTTCTCCGGACCCGGCTGCTGTTACTGATTGGAGTAAGGAGCAAAAATTTGTTATAACGTCTTATGAGGGGAAAGAGAGAACTTATTATTGCAATGTTTTTAGAACAGCGGCAGTAAGTGAGGGGAATGTATCACTTCTTACCCAGGCGCAGGCAGATGAATTTGCAAAAAGCGGAATAACAAAAATTTCCGGTAATTTGACTGTAGGAGCCATTGATAATACAGGCGCATTAAATTCAATTACAGATGTTTACAAAAACATAACATTTACAAAAGATTATAAGCTCAGGACCATAGACGGCTTTACAAATCTTATTACGGCCGGAAATATTTATATTGGTACGGAATCAACGGCATTTGCTCCGGATTCATCAGTTATTGTTTCATTGCCAGTGCTTAATAGCACAGGAGCTGTTGTGATTAATAGTTCTAAAGTAACTGAAGTCTCTATGCCTGAGTTACAAAGTGTTTATTCTTTGCTTGTTAATGCATCAAAATTAACCAATCTCAACATGGATGCATTAATGTCTGTTCTTTCTGATGTTAAATTTAAGAGTGGTGCAATGGATGAATTGTCTTTGCCAAAACTTAGTTCAGTGGTTGGAGATTTTAGTGCTTGCGGATTAAATTCTACCAAAGTAAATTTGTCTTCATTGTCTGATGTAGGGGGTATTTTGTCCTTTCAATTGGCAGCCGTTAAAGAGTTGACTTTGCCGGTGCTTAAAAAAGTTGGTATAAATATCTCATTGTCTAATATGGCGGCCCTTGAATCATTGAAATTTAATGTGTTATCAAGTGTTGACGGCACTTTATCATTGGACGGATTGGGCAACTTATCTGATGTAGACATATCTGCTATTAAGAGTGTTGGAACTCTCTACATAAATAATTGTGGCAAAATGCAGTCTGTTTGTTGTCCCGCGCTGTCAACAGCAAAAATTATTGATTTGGAGCGCCTTGCCGTTGAAAGCATCTCCTTTTCTTCCCTGGAGAGTGTAACAACTCAATTCAAAATGCAGAAGATGAGCGTGTTGCAAAAACTTGAAATACCAAAACTTACTTACTGTGCCAAGATGCAGGTATATTATTTTGACATTGTAGATGCACTCGATTTCTCCTCCGTCAACCAGCTTGGAAGCTTAGAGGTTATTGCTGCATATAAGCTGGCTTCTCTGACTCTTCCAGAAACCACTCAACAATTAATACTTAATGGAGCATCCAGAAATATTATGCCGGTGCTAAAGAATGTTAAAACAATAAATATTTTTAAAATATCTCAATTTAAGGGAGATATCAATATTGCTTCCGTTGAGAAAATCAGAAGATTTTTAGATGGCGGAAATTCCGGAATGACGAGTCTTGAATTTTCTGATGCAAAAGAGATAGATACTCTTAATTTTGGCTCATACAGAGTTACTTCATTAAAAGCGCTAAAACTTGCAAAAATCATGCTCCTTGATATGTCAGATCCGTATGCCCTTAATGATATACAAATGCCTCTTCTTAAAGAGATTAGCGGGGAGATGAAGATATGGGGTGCAACATACGAGGATGGAGCAAGTGAATGCGAGATGACAAATCTTGATGCATTTTCTTCCGTCACTAAAATTGGAAGCGTGAATATTAAGTGGTGCGGCAATTTGTCTGATTTTTCAGGGCTCAAAAATGCCATTGGTTCATTGACGGATGGCACATGGGCGGTATCCGGTTGTAGTTATAATCCTTCTTTTGCAGATAT
Source organism: Candidatus Egerieousia sp. (assembly GCA_036804445.1). Lineage (GTDB taxonomy): Bacteria > Bacteroidota > Bacteroidia > Bacteroidales > UBA932 > Egerieousia. Next base: position 283 of record DAIRSJ010000111.1, on the reverse strand, counting down.
GCAGGCCGGAAAGTTTAAAAAATAAAATAAAAGAAAAGGTTGTTTAGTTAAGTTATTCTTGGTAAGAGCTTCCGCAAGTTTTTGGCGGGGGCTCTTTTGTTTGACCGCCTTGAATGTAGATTACATTATTTTTTTCCGGAGCAATTTGGGCACAATCCTTTGATAACGTAGTTAACGTCTTGTAGTTCAAACCCGGTGGGAAGATTAACTATCGGGACGGGCAAGCCTTTAAAACAGAAAGTTTTGTGACATTTAATACAATAGAAATGTGCGTGCTGGTCTT
>DAIRSJ010000110.1:0-2379 GCA_036804445.1 Candidatus Egerieousia sp. | reverse complement strand
GAATTATTGCGGCGGATTTTGGAAACTGCTGCAATTTGCAGGTGAAACTGTCGTGAAATACGGTATAACAGATATTGCTGATATTCACGATGTTTTAAGAACAAAAGTTTTGCGCTTTGGTATGTTTGGACACGGCGTCAGATGCCGCGTGATAAATAAACATCATAAACAAAGAAAAGAAATTATCAGGAAGAAAAATAAAATTCTAAAGCCGATTATTGAGAGCCAGAGGTGTATGGAAGAAGTTTTAGTTGAGCTTGGACTCACCGATATTCACTTTACTTCCGCCGGAAGACCGATAGAAGAAAGAGCTCATTTATCGACAGATGTTCTCACCATTGGAATCGCTCCTTTTGCCGGGCATAAAGGAAAGACATGGCCGCAGGAAAAGATGGAAGAAGTTGTGAGGATTTTAAGCGATAAAAATAAGATTTTACTTTTTGGCGGCGGAGAAAAAGAGGTTGCCGTCTTATCAAGTTGGGCGGATAAATATCCTAATACGGAAGTGGTTGCGGGGAAGCATACTATGGTTGAAGAACTGGAGCTGATGAAGAATCTTAATGTGATGATAAGCATGGATTCTGCAAATATGCACCTTGCTTCCCTGGAGGGGACGCCTGTAGTTTCCGTGTGGGGTGCTACTCATCCTTACGCCGGATATTACGGATACAGACAAAATGTTAATAATGCCGTACAAGTGGATTTGCCATGCAGACCTTGTACAATCTACGGCGCAAAACCTTGCTATAAAGGAAATTATGAGTGTCTGGAAAAGATAACTCCTATGATGGTGGTCAAGAGTGTGGAAGCCGTTTTAAAGAGCGGAGAGAAAAAATCATAAGGAAAAAACAGATAATATTATCTATGTTAATACCAATTTGTGATCTAATCAAATTTGCATAAAACATATTCTGATTCTGTCATAAATTTATGAATGATTTATATGCCTGAAAATCAAATAGAAATCATGGCGCCTGCCGGCAACTTTGAGTGCCTTGCGGCTGCAATTCAAGGCGGTGCAAACTCCGTTTATTTTGGAGTGGGAAATTTGAATATGCGCTCTCATTCCGCAAATAATTTTCAGCCGGAAGATCTGGCCAAAATAACGGAAATCTGTCGGGAGCATAAAGTTAAATCTTACCTGACGCTAAATATTGTAATTTATGATTCTGAGACCGAAGATGTGCGCACGGCCCTGCAAGCTGCTAAAAATGCGGAAGTTACAGCTGTGATTGCATCTGATATGGCGGTAATTGGCATGGCGCGGCAAATGGGAATAGAAGTTCATATTTCCACTCAGTTGAACGTTTCAAATTTTGAGGCTTTAAAGTTTTATTCTCAATTTGCAGATGTTGTTGTGCTGGCGCGGGAACTCACGTTGCCGCAGGTTAAAGAAATCAGCAGGCGAATCAAAGAGGAAAAAATTTGCGGACCCGGCGGAAAGCTTGTACGACTGGAGATGTTTGTTCACGGAGCGCTTTGTATGTCTATCTCGGGCAAGTGTTATCTCTCTCTGGATGAGTATGGTGCATCTGCCAACAGGGGTTCTTGCTATCAGTTGTGCAGACGCGGCTATAAGGTTTCGGATTTGGAGACCGGCAGAGAATTTAATATTGAAAATAAATACATAATGTCCCCTAAAGATTTATGTACGATTGAATTTATTGATAAAATTATTGATGCGGGATGCACCGTATTTAAAATTGAGGGACGCGCCCGCAGCGCAGAGTATGTAAAGTTTGTAACTTCTTGTTACAGACAGGCCGCAGATGCCGTGATTGCAGGAACTTATACACCCGATTTTGCGGCCGCTCTAAAGTCTAAGCTAAGCGGCGTTTTCAATCGCGGCTTTTGGGACGGCTACTATATGGGTGCGCGTCTTGGAAAATGGAGCACCGTCTACGGTAATAAATCTACACGCAAAAAAACATACGTTGCAAAAATCACAAACTACTTCTCCAATCTTAAAGTTGCAGAGGTTCTGGTAGAGGCCGGAGAGCTGCATGTTGGTGATAATGTTCTGATTATAGGACCTTCTACCGGCTGTCTGGAAAAAACCGTCACTGAAATACGCGTGGATTTAAAGAGCGTTCCCGCTGCCCGTCAAGGGGAGCTTTGCTCAATCCCTATTGATGAACATCTGCGGCGCTCGGACAAGATTTACCGGTGGGAATAACTTTCCCGTTGTATCTGTCGTGATTACATAATATATTGATATTATGCACATTTGTTGTCAGATATAGAAATATTTCAGATTACTCTTGACTCTACCCTTAGGTCATGCATTACCTTTGCACCCGTAAACAATGCGCAACGTTTATGGAATTAAAAATTAAATTAAAAATCGGTGAATTTTCAAAGCTCTGTCAGGTGACGGTT
>DAIRSJ010000109.1:0-2440 GCA_036804445.1 Candidatus Egerieousia sp. | reverse complement strand
ACCAAAGCCTCAGGTACACAGGAATCGGATAATTCGGGATCGCAAGAGACATCTTTAATGGGCGTATTGCCAAGTGCCTATATGAGCGGGCAAAATGTTTTGAATTTGCTCAACGGTCTTGCAATAGGGTACCAGGATTCAATAGATTTTAAAAAACTTCCAATTCCCTTTGCATGCTTGGCAACGGATTTGGCTACCGGTGAGGAGGTTGTGCTGGATCACGGGTATCTTCCGCTTTCCATGAAGGCCAGTATGTCAATCCCCGGAGTTTTTGCGCCTGTTACAATTGATGGAAAGGTTTTGGTGGACGGCGGGGTTGTCAATAATTTCCCGATAGATATTGCCCGCAAAATGGGAGCCGATATTGTCATAGGAGTTGATGTTCAAAGTGAATTGCTCAAGGCGGAAGACTTGAACTCAATTGACAAGGTTTTCAATCAGTTAATCGGTCTTATGGGCAATGAAAAATTCCTTAAGAATAAGGAAGATGCCGATGTTTACATTAGGCCTGACGTATCAAAATTTGGAACTTATAGTTTTAGCAAAAGTGCGATAGATACTTTGGTTCTAAACGGATATGCGGCAGCACTTGTAAAGGATGAGAGACTGCATGCGGTTTTGATAAAAACGGGACCGGTACATTTTCACTCGGCAAATGGCCAAAAAATATCCTTTGCGAGAGAGATTTACCGCTCGCAATTCAAGGTGGGGGAGATAGGTATGGAGGGTGTTTCCAAAAACGACAAAAAGTGGCTTCTCGGCCTTGCAGGAATTTCAGAAAACAGTACGATATCAGGTGCCCAAATTAATGAGGCGATATCATTATTTATTGGAACTCAAGCATTTTCAGAAGTTACATACCAACTTGCGCAGCAGAAAGACGGTTATGAAAAACTAACTTTTATTTTCAAAAAGGGGCCTACCAACATCGTAAGTTTTGGTGCGCATTATGATTCAGAGGAGGCGGCGGCGCTGCTGCTTAATCTTGGCATTCACCAATATGACCTGCACGGCTCGCGTCTCGGACTTACTGCAAGGCTTAGTTATAACCCGTATATAAAAGCGGAATATACTTATGTGTTCCGGGATTTTCCCCGGTTTGTTGCTACTTATGAATTTGGCACTAAGGATATAAATATCTACAGTTCAGGTTCTTCAAAAAACAATATATCTTATGTCTATAACGGACTGGAAGTCTCTTTTGCAAATATGTATTTGAGAAATTTTGACATAAAGGCCGGTGCAAGAATTCAAAATTTCAAGTTCACAAAATTTCTGTCGGACTATATAAACGAGTCTGAATATACTTTAAATGCACGCGGTTATGCTTGTGTTTTTGCGGATGCAAAAATGGATAATCGCGACAGTAAATATTTTGCAAATAAGGGAATGTATCTTGATGCCTCCGCAGAATATTATTTTGCGGGATTTCACTCCGGCTTTAACAACTTTTCCGCATTCCGCCTTGGTTACCATCTGGCAATAAACCTAACTAATGACTTTGTGCTTATCCCCTATGTTTATGCAAGATTAACCTTGAACAATAAATCCGAATTCCCGTTCTATAACTTTGTAGGCGGCTCAGAGGAAGGCAGATACATAGACCACCAAATTCCTTTTATCGGGATAAATTATGCAAACGCAGTGAACAAGTCGGTTGCAATTTTCCGTCTGGATTTGCGCAAAAAGATAGGCAGGAAACATTACGTTTATGCTATCTGTAATTATCTTAGAACCCAAGGTAACCTTGGAGGAATAATGGATGTTTCCAAGGGCGGCTACTGGGGCGCTGCTCTTAAATATTCCTATGATACCCCCCTTGGTCCGTTAAGCTTCAATATTCACTGGTCAGATTACAGCCATAAGGTAGGAGCTTATGTTTCACTGGGTTATTACTTTTAGAGTTTATGACAAAGGAACAGGCGCTTAATAGGTTGACGGGTGAGTGCAGCCGCAATGAGATGTGCAGTGGGCAGGTTCGCGCAAAGCTGGAGAAGTGGATGGCGGCGCAGAAAGCCGTAATTCTTACGCAGCCTGATATAGAGGAGATTATAAAGACCCTTACAAAAGAGAAATTTATAGATGATGCAAGGTTTGCAGGGGCTTATATTCGCGACAGATATAAGTTTTACGGTTGGGGGCCGCGCAAGGCAGAGTTTCAGATGAAGGCTTTGGGAATACCCGTCGAGATTATAAAAGAGGCAATTGCAGCGGAGTCACAGCTTGCCGCAGAGACTCTTAAAAAAATTGTTGCCGCAAAAAGTGCTGAGGTTAAAAGGCGTTCTGAACGAGCGGTTTCAAACAAGAGTTCAGAGGATGATTATGACTCCTTCTCCGCAGATGGAAACAATATGTATAGAATTCGACAGCAGGAGCGTGCAAAGATTGTAAAATTTGCCCTCTCCCGCGGGTTTGATTACGGGGATATTATGAAACTAAT
>DAIRSJ010000108.1:0-2447 GCA_036804445.1 Candidatus Egerieousia sp. | reverse complement strand
ATCTCTCCAAGTGCAATCTGGTTAACAAAAATAAAAAAGGCAGAGCCTTTTTGAACTCTGCCTTTTCATGCTTTCTGTCATACTTTTTCTTTGACTTGTGCACTGCGCTTATTTTCACTGGTTTGCCGTGCACATTTATCTCTTCCTGCCGGCTTGCCCGACGGTTGGCTTTGAGATAATCCTTTCAAAGAATTAGCCAACTATCGGGAATAACATCTTTACCAACAAGTTACCTTTTTTGTCTTGTAGCCAAGGAATAAGGATATCCAAGCGGATAATCGCAACATGCTGTAAACCAACACCGTTATGCTCCGTGGAACATGTATTCTTTTTGGATGTCCAATGTTAGACGTGTGAAGATTTCTTCTATTAAACTTTCCGCTACGCTTTCGGCTTTATTAAGGATGCTATCAGAGAATTGCTGAAGCATTTCGTTTGCTTTGATTGGCTCATCCTTATGGAGTTTAAGGTATTCTTTCTCCATCTCTTTTTGTCTTTGGTCATTCTCGGCTTCCAACTTTGCGTAGGCTTCTTTGATGATAGGGGCGTAAGCGTTATAGTTGACCATGCCAAGCGTCATAACCTTACGGAATTTCCAATATGCTGATTTGTTATCTGAGTGTGAGTTGCCCATTTTGTATGTGGCAGGATATGATTTAACTCCTTGATAAAGAGGTAAAAATACACCAAGATCAGACATTCCTATTGCTACGTAAGAGACACATCCGATTTCTTTAGGCAGGTTAGGACGTACTTGCAGCAAATGTGTCTGGGTTGTACGGAATATGCCTACCGGGCGATATGGTTCTTTTCCGTTGGAATGAAGATATGGGTCATGCTCTGTGTTATCATAGTGATATCTGAATGCTTTGCGGAAATCGCTGATGGTCATCGGCTTTTCTGCAACTGTATATACAGGGAAAGTATTTTTTGTAACATCATTTTTGATTGATGGAGAAAACATTTGCTGCAGCCCCCAAACACGTGGGTAGTTGTATGTTGTATCAAGTTTCTCATCGCGAGTATAAGCTTCATGAAAATCAAATTTTCCATCGGCAGGATTCCACAGCTTGTTCTTCTCTGCAAACTCTATAAGATCCTTGGATGCAATGAAATTCTCCTTGTCCTTAGGATCATAGTCCCTGTAACGGCTTTGATTTCCGGTCACAAAATATCTGTCGCGAGGCATCTTACAAGCCAAATAACGGTGTCCGCCTGCATTCTCCAAATACCATATTTCTTTCTTGTCTATGAAGCCAATCCCAAAACCCTCTGCGGAACCGTATTTTTCTATGAGCATGCCAAGGCGCTCTACTCCCTCACGCGCAGAGTGAATATAAGGTAATACTATATTGTACGTGCAATTCTCTGCTAATCCGTCAGTTACATAAGGATCAACATTGAGCGCCTTCTGGCTGCTGAATATAGTTTCTGTAGAACTCATTCCTATGCCAAGAGTATTAAAACCGGCACTTCCCCATTCTCCCGGAAATTGATAATCCGGTAGGGCGGAATAACCCAACGCCTCTTTTGGAAGCGGGCAACGGAACTTGCTGTCTTTAGCTACAAATTCCTCCGGCCCAAAGTTAGTATCTTCATGAATCTCAAAATTAATTGCCATCATGGCGTCAAAGTCGCTGGAGCGCGACAAAATAAATGATCCGTCAGCTGTCATCTTATCGCCGGCGATAATCGTTGTACATTCCGATAGAAGTTTTTTATTCATTTCAGTTATTTTTTAATCTTATTTCACAAGGTACTAATTTTTTCTCTACAACCTTTTAAGTAGAATCAAGATTAGTGTGTGTTATAGCCCTAACTCCTTATCAATCAGAATCAAATGTATTCTCCCTTTGGGAAAGCAGCGGGGCATGCTCAGGAATATGTTGCAGATTCTGTCCGGTGCGTTGCAATCTTGGCATTTGCCGGTTGCGGCGCATGGTGTTTTAAAGTTCGGATGACGCTTAATGTTCTGTGGTGCAGCGATTTGTCTGATACGCTCCATTGCCGCATCCGGCGTAGGGGAAATTTTATTTGTCCCGGCAACCAGTATAACATGCTTTGGTCCAAAGGTTACCGCGGCACAACGGTTCCCGGTCATGTCAATCCAGTGCAAACTTCCATCTTCACTTATACCGTTCACTCCGGTTATAAAAAGATCAGAAAGCAATGCTTCACGACGGTTTTCAACCAGTTGTGCGCGAGATACTTCTGTTGTTGCGGCATTGACAGGTGCTGTTGATGCTGTCGCTGCATTGGCAGGAACCATTGATGCCGTTGCCGCACAGCAAGCAGCGGAACCGTCGGCGGTTATAGTTGCCTGTTTTGCATTTCCTGCAAACTGCGCATCAACCTTGCAGCTGAAAGTCTGCAGAAATTTCGGGCTGCGTTGCTTGACTTCATCCAGCACATTAAGAGCCAGCAACGTCATTGAATCTCCCGCCGCA
>DAIRSJ010000107.1:0-2458 GCA_036804445.1 Candidatus Egerieousia sp. | reverse complement strand
AACACCAGCAACAGCATTATGCGTTACGGCAGCACCGTCAGCTCCGGCAACTTGCCGTGGAGCAGAAATATCCGCAGCCTTTGCATTCACCGTCGCGATGCAAAAAAGACTCAATAATATGACAAGTGCTTTACGCATTTTTTTTGCTCTCCCTTTTATCGGAGTGCTTTGCTCCGTTCTTAACCTTCCTTGCTTTTTTTTCCGCAGTCTCCTGCTTTTCCATATCCTCCCTCATCTTCTCATGCTCTTCATCTTTTTGCGCAACTACCTTAATCTCAGCCGTCAGCTCATTGCGGTGCTTCATAAAGAAAGTAGTGTCAAACGCCAGCCATATTACATAATAAATGACAAAAGTGATGAGAAACGGTTTAATAATACTATCGCTCCCGACAGTATACTTATGTCTGGTTGCCACGCAGTATGCAACTGCAAAAATCACAAGCAGAATAAATTTGATCATCTTCAGAAGCATGTATATCTGAGGCATTTGCTTAGGACTGTTTTTTGACCTGCTCACTAAAATATTCATGCCCAGCTGACAGACAATAAAGAAACAGAAAACCAGCCATATAATACCCGGAAAGAAAAAGTTTGGCATTACATACCTCAAAACCAAATATGTAGTCACCGCAAGAAAAACTGCGATTATCGCGTTGATTCCAAGGTATTTAACCTGCACTTTCTTATCTTTTGCCTCTGCGTGATCCATATATTTACGATATGCAAACTGTCACAATATCATTGCTAAGTTCAATAAAACCGGCTTCAATTTCCAAAATTTGTTTGCCTCCGCCATCACTATTGTCGCCTACAGGAACGTACTCAATAACTCCTTTATTAAGAGAAGAAATTATTGGAGCGTGATGAGGCAAAATAGTAAAGGGCCCCAAAGTTCCCGGCAATGTAACTTTCTCTATATCACCGTCAAACAGCGATTTCTCAGGAGAAATGATATTTAAATGCAACTGTGCCATTTTTAACAATAAACTATGACGATGTTATGCATTAGCCTGTTCCAAAATTTTCTTGCCCTTCTCCATAGCCTGCTCTATTGTGCCGACATTCATAAATGCCTGCTCCGGAAGTTCATCACACTCACCGTCCAAAATCATCTTAAATCCTTTGACGGTATCTTTGATATCCACCATTACACCCTTTATTCCGGTATATTGTTCTGCAACAGTAAACGGCTGTGACATAAATCTTTGCACTCTACGTGCTCTGTTGACCGTAAGTTTGTCTTCAGCAGAAAGTTCCTCCATTCCCAAAATTGAAATGATATCCTGCAGCTCTTTATTACGCTGAAGAATCTGCTTAACTCTCTGAGCAACTTCATAGTGTTCCTGTCCGACAATGTGAGGATCAAGAATTCTGGAAGTTGAAGCAAGAGGATCAACAGCCGGATAAATTCCAAGCGCCGTAATCTTTCTGTTTAATTCCGTTGTTGCATCCAAGTGTGAAAAAGTAGTTGCAGGAGCAGGATCCGTAAAATCATCTGCCGGAACATAAACAGCCTGTACAGAAGTAATTGAACCACTCTTGGTAGAAGTAATTCTTTCCTGCATAGCACCCATTTCCGTAGAAAGCGTAGGCTGATATCCTACCGCAGAAGGCATACGACCAAGCAATGCGGAAACCTCGCTGCCCGCTTGAGTAAAACGGAATATATTATCAATGAAAAGTAAAATATTATTTCCTGTCCCGTCTGCTGCGCCATCCCTAAATGACTCAGCTACAGTTAGTCCGGAAAGAGCAACAGAACTTCTTGCTCCGGGCGGCTCATTCATCTGTCCAAACACCAGGGTAGCCTGACTTTTTGCAACTTCATTATAATCAACAGTTGACAAGTCCCACCGTCCCTCTTCCAATCCTTTTTTGAACTTATCTCCATATCTGATAACGCCGCTCTCCAACATATCTCTCAACAAATCATTACCTTCACGTGTACGCTCGCCTACACCGGCAAAAACAGAGAAACCATTATAACCTTTTGCAACGTTATTAATCAGCTCCATGATAAGAACCGTCTTTCCTACGCCCGCACCTCCAAACAATCCAATCTTTCCTCCTTTGCAATAAGGCTCCATCAAATCTATTACCTTAATACCTGTCGGGAGCACCTCCTGAACAGTTGTAAGTTCCTCAAACTTAGGCGGAAGCCTGTGAATAGGATAAGAGTCCTTCATCTCCAGAGGCTTCATTCCGTCAATGGGATCTCCAACAACATTCATCAAACGCCCTCTTACCTGAGTACCTACAGGCATTGTGATAGGACCTCCCTTAGGATGCACCTTCATTCCTCTCTGCAAACCGTCCGTGCTATCCATAGCCACCGTTCTAACAGTGTCTTCTCCAATGTGTTGCTGAACCTCAACGGTCAGGATTTTTCCGTTAGGTCTTTTAATTTCCAAAGCATCATGGATTGCCGGCAATGAAACCTTCCCCTCCAGATTAAAGG
>DAIRSJ010000106.1:0-2507 GCA_036804445.1 Candidatus Egerieousia sp. | reverse complement strand
ACAATCCATGAGTATCCGATATTAATCCTATGTACATATAATTACTTTCTGATAACCGTAATCTCCCCGTTGAGACTGATTTTAATAATTTGGGAGGCTTTGTGGGTGGATTCTTCTTCCATGGATTTATCAACAATCAGATCTACGGAATTTTTAATCTCTTCAGAAATTTCTTTGAAAGATTGAGGAGAAGGTTCTCCGGAAATATTTGCAGAGGTAGAAACGATAGGCCTGTGCAGTCTGAAAATTAGCTGTTTACAGAATTCGTTATTTGGTATTCTTATCCCGACAGTTCCGTCTTCCGCTAATACATTTTTAGCAAGACCGATTGCACCGGGATAAATAATTGTCATTGGCGCATCATTCACCTCCAGTAACTCGATTGCAATTTGAGGGATCTCTTTGATGTAACGGCCAATCATATCCATGTCATTAACAAGTGTGACCAGACTTTTACTCTCCGCACGTTTTTTAATTTCATAAATCTTTGCAACTGCCTCCGCATTAGTGGCATCGCAGCCCAGCCCCCAAATAGTATCGGTCGGATAAAGAATAGTGCCGCCTTTTTTTAAGACATCAACCGCCGATTTAATTTGTTTGTCCATCTCCGGACTGCATTTGTATGAGTATTGCTCCTTCATGATTTTACTGCTTAAAATATTGTTCCTCTCAAGATTTTGAAAAATAAACTTCCGTTACGGCTGCCAGCGCAGCAGTTTCAACTCTTAAACGAGCTGTTCCCAAGGTAATTGCAGAGAATCCGGCATCCGCGGCAAGTTCAATTTCTTTTTTTGAAAAATCTCCCTCCGGTCCAATCATTATGATTATTTGAGGTTTACTGCAATTCTCACCGTTTGCATTGCCTGCCTCAGAATTGCCAGACTCAGAATCGCCAGACTCTGCATTGCCTGCTTTTGCGTTAACTGATTCTGCATTTTCAGGCTTTGCATTGACCGGGCAGCCGCTTCCGCTAAGTGCGCTACGCAAAGAAATCTTCTCCGCCTCTTCACAATGAGCAATTAGCTTAATAATTGTGGAATCAGATTTTTTTTCTTCTGTGAGACGGGAATTTTTATTCAACGGCAGGTTGGAGATTTTTTGTGTTTTCAAAAAATCCGCAACCGCCATTTCATCTTCAATAACAGGCAGATATGCCTTCAAAGATTGTTTTGTTGCAGAAAGCGTAATGGCCTCCAGCCTCTCTTTTTTTATGCGGGTTCTTATAGAATGCTCAGAAATCAACGGAACCAATTTGTCAAGCCCAAACTCAGTGGCCTTCTCCAAAAACCACTCATATCTCTCAATGTTTTTGGTGGGACAAACAGCCATCGTGAGGGAATAATTTCTTTTCCCTATCCCGACAGATTTCTCTGCTATTTCACACTCGGCCTCTTTCCCCGCATCCAGCAGCTTGCATCTATAAAGTCCTCCCTCTCCGTCAATTACATAAACAGTGTCCCCGGGCTTGTTTCTCAGTACCTTAACGCAATGTCTTGTCTCATCTTCCGGCAAAATGATTTTGCTGCCGGTTATGTTCTTTGAGTAAAACAGTTCCATATCACAAATGTACCATAAAATCACTATTTTTGCACCATCATGGAACAGGTAAAAACACAACGTTATATTGCACTGGACGTCCTAAGGGGCATGACAGTAGCCGGAATGATAACCGTAAACAACCCAGGGAGCTGGGCGCATGTATTTCCTCCGTTAAAGCACGCATTATGGGCGGGCTGCACACCAACAGACTTGGTGTTCCCATTCTTTCTGTTTGTGGTTGGAGCGGCAATGGCATTTTCCTTTGCAAAATACAATGAGAGCCTGTCGGGAAAAAGTGTAAGAAAACTTATAAAGAGGGGACTGCTGATAATACTTGTGGGTCTGGCACTTAACGCCTTCCCGTTCTATCCAATGAATCCAAATCCGGCATTGAGCTGCCATGAAAATTATATGAACTATCTGCAGCACATCAGATTATTTGGAGTACTTATTAGAATCGGATTCTGCTATATGGTTGGCGGTATGCTGGCATTGTGGCTTAAAGAGCCAAAGAAAATAATACCTACAATGGCGTTGCTTATTGCAGCCGAATGGATAATTCTTGCAATTACAGGAGATGCTTCTTCTCCAATAGTTAATGGTGCAAAAGGTATTTTCTCTGCTGCAGGTCAAGGTTCCGGAATGATTGATATTAAGGCGGTTGGAGAGAGTCATGTATATCACGGAGAGGGTTTCCCTTTTGACCCGGAGGGTTTGCTAGGAATTTTAACAGGCTCATGTACAGTTCTTTTGGGCTTTATGATTGGCAACCTTGTTAGAAAGGCGCAAGATAAAATAAAGCTAGTCACACAGTTATACACTATCGGCTTGGTTTGTCTGGCTCTGGGATTAATCATTAGCATCTGGCAGCCAATTATAAAGGCCTTGTGGACAGGTTCTTATGTGTTGTATGCAGGCGGATGGGCAATTATCATGCTGGCCTTCTTTATCTATTTTATAGATGTTAA
>DAIRSJ010000105.1:0-2534 GCA_036804445.1 Candidatus Egerieousia sp. | reverse complement strand
TTGCGGGGAAGGCACGTTATGGAGTACTTCCCGAAAATTGAGAAAATTTTTGAAGGATCTCCTTATGATATAGATGACTTGCTGTCTATACACGGAATAGGCGCGCGTCTGCAATCAAAAGAGTGTCTTGAGCGGGCGGAAAAAGAGGCCATATGGTACAGAGAAAAAAATGTCCGCATCATTGATGTAAACAGCAAAGGGTATCCGCAAAAATTGCTGGAGTGTCAGGATGCTCCTATAGTTCTCTATTACAAGGGCAACGGAGATTTGAACAATGCCAGAAGTCTTGGGATTGTGGGTACCAGGCTGGCGTCGGAATACGGTAATAACGCATGCAGATTGCTGATAGACGCGCTCGGGGATACGGGCTTTAATCCTTTAATTGTGAGTGGTTTGGCTATCGGGATAGATATAACGGCCCACCGCGCGGCTTTGGCAAATAAGATGGAGACAGTTGCTGTTTTGCCTTGCGGCATAGATTTGATATATCCGGCATCTCACAGGGACGATGCTATTAAAATTATGTCTCACGGAGGAATTATAACGGAATTTCCGCGTGCCGTTCCGGCGCTCCGCAGAAACTTTTTGCAGCGCAATAGAATCATTGCTGGAATGACACAAGGCTTGCTTGTTGCAGAAACCAGAGTGTCAGGCGGTTCTATGAGCACGGTAGAGTATGCAAGTTCTTATGCAAGAGACATTTTTGCCGTTCCCGGCAGGATATGTGACGCCAATTCTTATGGCTGCAATTATTTGATCAGCAAGAATATAGCGTCTATATGCGTAAATAGCGCCACAATTCCAAAAGAACTGGGGTGGACTGCAACCAGCCAGACGGACGTTGCCATGCAGCCGGACTTGTTTTCAGGAGCGGAAAACAAAAGAAAAAAAATATTGCTAACTTTAACACTCGGTACTCCCCGCAGCGTAGATTATTTAGTGCAAAATACAGGGCTTGATTTTAACACCGTTTCGCTAATAATGCTGGAACTTGAGTTGTCCGGGGACGTTGTTGCGGATGAAAAAGGGGAGTATACTCTAAGCAGGAACAGGAAGAGGAAGATTTAACGGCATGACTTTTATAGATACACATACGCACCCATATGACGCCGCCTTTGATGCAGATAGAGAGGAGGTTTTGCAGAGGGCGCTGGATGCTGGTGTTTCAAAGTGGATTTTCCCAGCGATAGATTCAACCTGCTATCAGAGGCAGCTGGAATGCTTTAATAAGCATCCGAATAACGCATTTATGACAATCGGCCTGCATCCTACGTCTGTGGCTGCCAATTGGAGAGAAGAGCTAAAGTTTGTGGAGGAAAAATTAAAAAATTCGGTTAACAGCAACAATCACGATAGTGCATTATCATGCAATCCAAGATATTATGCAATAGGAGAAATCGGCCTTGACGGGTACTGGAGCAAAGATTTTATGAAGGAGCAGATGGAAGTATTTAGCACCCAGGTTGATATGGCTGCAGAATACAACCTTCCCATTATAATTCATGAGCGTTCCGCAACAGATGAAATATTTCATGTGCTTGATAATCATGTGTTTGGCAAGAGCGGCAAATCTCAGAGGATCAGAGGAGTGTTTCATGCTTTTAGCGGCAGCCAGGAGACATTTGAGAGGATTCAGAGATACGGTGAGTTTAAGGTAGGAATAGGCGGGGTTGTGACATATAAAAATGCCGGTATTGCTAAAACTCTGGAAAACATACCGTTAAAGAGTATTGTTTTGGAGACGGATTCTCCGTGGCTTACCCCCGTGCCTCACCGCGGAAAAAGAAATGAGAGTTCATATATCCCGTTGATTGCTGCAAAAGTCTCAGAAATAAAAGGATGCAGCATAGATGAAGTTGCATTTCAAACTACAATGAATGCAGAAGAACTGTTTGCAATATAAAACTGTCGGGAAATATAATTGTGAAACAAACTAATGTTTATTTAAATAGTATGAAAAGACGTCTATTATTGATTTACACCGGAGGTACAATTGGAATGAAGCAAGATGCAAAGACGCTTGCGTTGGTTCCGTTTGATTTTAGTCAGATTCAAGAGGAGGTTCCTGAACTTAAGAAGTTTGGGTATTCTATTGCAACTTATTCATTTAACCCGGTTATTGATTCATCAGACGTTGCTCCTGATTTTTGGGTGAAATTGTGTGAGCTGATAGAAGATAATTATAAAAAGTATGATGGTTTTGTAATATTGCATGGTACCGATACAATGTCTTATACGGCTTCCGCCCTAAGTTTTATGCTGGAGAATTTGGAGAAGCCGGTTGTTCTTACCGGGAGCCAGTTGCCCATTGGAATGCTTAGAACTGACGGAAAAGAAAATATTATTTCTTCCATAGAGATAGCCGCAGCCCTGAGAAAAGACGGGAGAGCAATGGTTCCTGAGGTCTGCATATACTTTGAAAGTCAACTATATAGAGGAAACAGAACAACAAAATATAATGCCGAGAATTTCCGTGCTTTCAGATCGGCAAATTATCCGGTTCTTGCGGATGTCGGAGTGCATATCAAGTATAA
>DAIRSJ010000104.1:0-2617 GCA_036804445.1 Candidatus Egerieousia sp. | reverse complement strand
AGTATATTTCATGAATTATCATTTAAAAAATATTAAATTTGCCTTGTAACTGTAATATCATGACAAACTCCGCGCACCGCTTCATAGCTTTGGCAATATGCTCGCTTTTCTGTGCTACAGAGGTCTTTGCTGTAAAAGCGGTATCAAATATAGTAAAAATTAAGCAGCCGGACGGCAGCATAATAGCCGTCAGGCTATATGGAGATGAGCATTTTGGCTACAAAAAAATGCTTAACGGCTATATCGTGGCGGAAGGTGGAGACGGTTACCTGCATTATGCAAATTACAATTCCGGCCGGCTCTCTATTTTAAAGGAGAGAGTTAAAGACTATTCTCCGGCTGCGGTAGCCGGCGCATCATCCTCAATACCCGTAATGGTTTCATCTGCACTAAGGAATGCAGAATTGATCAGAAACGCTGACTCCTATAAAGGGCGCGCCGTATCAAATTCTTCCGCTGTATTTGCGTTAAAATCTGTCGGGAACAGTGGAAATATCAAAAAAACCGGTTCTTCCGGGAGCGTTAAGTCACTTGTGCTGCTTGTGGAGTTTTCAGATGTAAAGTTTGCCTCATCCTACGCCAGGCAAAATTTTAATAATATGTTAAATCAGAGCGGCTATTCCGTTAACGGAGCAACAGGTTCTGCCGCCGATTATTTTAAGGATAATCTTGGAGGCCGTCAAATAATTTTTGACGTTGCTCCCATTGTAACACTTTCAAATCCTGAGTCTTATTATGGCGCAGATAACGGAGGAGTTATTGATGCCGGTGTTGCACAGCTTGTAAAAGATGCGTGCGCTTCTGCCGTTTCTGCCGGGGTAGATTTTTCACAGTATGATTCCGACGGAGACGGAAAGGTGGATAACGTGGCAATAATTTATGCCGGATATGACCAGGCGGAAAACGGAATGGCTGATGCAATTTGGGCACGTCAGGCGAGCGCAGACAACTTGAATATTACATATAACGGAGAAAAAATATCATCTTACACGTGTTCCTCTGAACTTAAAGGAAGTACCGGTGCCATTATGAACGGGATAGGGGTATTCTGTCATGAATTCTCTCACTCTTTGGGCCTTATGGATATGTATGACACAAACGGAGAAGAAGAGGGGACCTCTCTCGGTTTATGGAAAACATTATCTATCATGGATATGGGCTGTTATTCAAACAACGGCAATACGCCTCCATATTATTGTGCTATAGAGAGGGAGATGCTGGGGACAGGTGATGTCATAGATTTGGTCTCCGGAAAGGATTACTCTTTAGCACCCTTAAGCGCAGGCAATTCTGCTTTTTATAGATTGAAATCTTCAACAGACGGAGAATATTTCTTGTTTGAATGCAGGGGGACATCAAATTGGGATAAATATATCGGGGGTAGCGGATTAATTGTATACCATGTGGATAAATCTTCAATTGTATATGGCGGCATAGCATCCTCAAACAGATGGGTTTACAACAATGTTAATACCTTTGCCGCGCACCCTTGCGCTTATGTGCTGGCAAGTCCAAATGCAT
This sequence comes from Candidatus Egerieousia sp., assembly GCA_036804445.1. Classification (GTDB taxonomy): domain Bacteria; phylum Bacteroidota; class Bacteroidia; order Bacteroidales; family UBA932; genus Egerieousia. The sequence continues at coordinate 1,096 of DAIRSJ010000104.1, read as the reverse complement.
CTTTATCCGCTACCGGTGTTGCCTCCGTTTTTTATCCCGGAGCGCTTAACATAACGGAACTTGATGCCGACAGTTCTCCGGCCCTGTTGGATTGGAACGGGATGGAGATGGGCGTCACACTCTATAACATTAAATATTCATCCGGAAACCTTTCATTTAGCACCGCTCCGGCTCTTATTTACAGTGCAGATTTGCCAAAGGCCAGGAGTGGAAAGGTGACTCAGTATCAGATAAATGCAAAGTTTTCCTGGACTCCCGACAGAACCTACTCCCCCTCGGAGGGCCATTGGAGAGTTTTGTGGGGGCTGCAGAGTGAAGAGGGATATTCCGGTTCCGGTACAACGGATACAACTTTCTTTATGATCTCCAATCTTAAACAAAAGTCAAATTATAAGGTTAAAGTTGATTTTGTGAATGAAGCTCGCATGGGTGACTACTACGCTACAAAATTTACCACAGATTCAATTTCATCAGGATATCCCTATGCAAAATTTGCCGCGGCTTATAGAGTTAATGATAATATAGAACTTGCAGTTATGAATGTTGAGGAGCCCGTCTCATCTATTTATTGGACAGTCAATTCTTTACAGCTTCAGCAAAGCCAGACATATCAAATTAAAAATCCGGGCAATTACAAAATTTGCGTCTATATTGGTTATCCCGACGGTTCCACTGATGTAATAACTAAAAAAATCGTAGTAAGATGAGGGAAACGGCTTATCATATAAAATCTCCCTTTTTGCTCGTGTTGCTTTTTATTGCGTGCATAAGTTTTTCCGCGTGCAATAAGACTCTGTCTTATGACGGACAGCTCTCTTCTTTTATGGCAAATAACAAGGTAGGGTTGTATTCAATGGAGCGCTCATCATTCCGTTATGACTCAACAGATTGCCAGATTGTGAGAAATGAATTCAGGAAAATGATAAGAATGCAGAAAGATGATCAGAGCCAGCTTGTGAATGCAACTTTCTCTACAATGTATTTTGGGTTTGAGCAGCCTGTAAATATCAAGATTTCATACGTGTCCCCCCCATATACGAGCAGTTTTAATATGGAGGCTGATCTTGTACAGATGCAGGACGGGCTATACTGGTTG
>DAIRSJ010000103.1:0-2633 GCA_036804445.1 Candidatus Egerieousia sp. | reverse complement strand
AAGAATCATTTCAGAATAAAAACCGATGTCCTCCGGGGAGATCTCTTAATTACTAATTGATTACCAGCTCCCTCCTGCACCGCCGCCGCAGAAGCCGCCGCCTCCGCCACCGAATCCTCCAAAGCCACCGCCGAATCCGCCGCCTCCGCCTGAGCCGCCGCCGAATCCGCCAAAGAACGGGCCTATGAATCCGCCTGAATTTATTCCGCCGCCGTGTCCGATATGTCTGCCGTGTTTGTGTTCGTAAATTTTTGCAGCAATTACAAAACCAAAAAATAGAGCAATGAAAATTAGCATTACTATGCCGCCGGGATCTTCTTCATCTCCGCTGAACTCATCTGAAGAAATTTCACCTGCCGCAAGAGGGAAAATAAGGCTTAGCGCATCATTGATTCCGTCATAGTAATCATTTTCTTTAAATGCCGGAATAAGACGCAGTTGTATGATTCTCTCACATATTGCGTCTGTAAGAACACCCTCTAGTCCGGAACCCGTCGAGATGAAAACTTCGCCGCTTTCGTTCCCTATTTTTGGCTTTACAAGCAGGACAATTCCGTTAAGATATTTCTGCTGACCTACGTCCCACGTTTTTCCTATTGTACGCGCATATTCCTCTTTATCAAATCCGTACAGAGTAGGAACAATTACAACGGCAATTTGGTTGGAAGTTTTTCTGGAGAAATCTTCACAACGATTTTCCATGGAAGCAACTTGCTCAGGCGTTAAAATCCCCGTGTAGTCATTGACCAATCTTGGAGGATTCGGACGTTCCGGAATGGCGTCTGCAGGCGAATTAAATTTTGCAGAAGATTCTTTTTGTTCCGCAGCATCAAGCGCCGCTTCCGCCGCTTTAATCTGTTCATCTCCAACCGGTACGTAAGGGTCTGTTGCCAGTGTTGAACCAAAAGAAGTTCCAATAATATTGCCGTCTTTATCTTTTTTAACGGCGGCCTGCAGAGATTTTTCCGCGCTGTTTGTGCTTGCCTTTTTAATGGAATCCGCAGCAAGCAATCTGATGCTCCGATTTGCGGCAGCAGTCTGATTTGCAGCAGTTTGTGTGACGGTCTTTTGCGCTCCGGCAGGTATTGCCGCAGTTGCAATTAAGCATATCGCCGCAAGAACAGCAGCCCATCTATTTTCCAAAAGAGACGTCATCACTCTGTTCATTTATATCATCCGCCGTATGCGGAAACTCCTTCTTAAGCAATTCGCCGGTGCTTAGAATTGCATTGCATATTCCACCGGCATATCGCCCTTTAGAAAAATCTTCAGACATTGCGGAGCGGATGTTATTCCAATAATTATCCGGGATAACTCTGTTAATACCGTCATCTCCAATGATTGCAAATTTGCGGCTTTTCTTTGCCACATAAATCAGCACCCCGTTACGCGCCGCAGTCTTGTACATACCGAGCAAGTTAAAGAGATAAATTGCCCTTGCCATAGGATTTTCCTCTTTGCATTCACTCTCTATGTGTACACGGATCTCCCCGGACGTATTCAGTTCCGCTTTTTTGATAGCTGCAACTATCATGTTCTCATCTTCCTTGGAAATCAACCTTTTAATAAACCACATGACATAAATAAAACTGTCGGGAAAAAGATAGTTATCTTGATCCCGACAGTAAATTTTAAGAATTAAAATTCAACTTTTGGTGCGGTTTCAGCTCCTGCCGATGCCTCAAAATAAGGCTTAGTCTTAAAGCCGAATAGGCCGGAAATCACGTTGTTAGGAAATTTCTGCAAATATGTGTTGTAGTTCTTTGCAGTGTCATTAAAGTTGCTGCGGGCAACGTTAATTCTGTTTTCAGTTCCCTCCAGTTGGCTCTGCAGCTCCAGGAAGTTTTCATTTGCTTTAAGGTTAGGATAATTCTCCTGAATCATAAGCAATTTTCCAAGCGCGCTTCCAAGTTCCCCTTGAGCATCATTAAATTTCTTAAGAGAAGCTTCATCCAAATTTGCCGGATCAACTTTTATTTGAGTGGCTTTAGCACGGGCCTCTACAACTCCCTCTAAGGTAGATTGTTCATGCTTTGCATAACCTTTAACCGTAGAAACCAAGTTAGGAATTAAATCCGCTCTTCTCTGATAGGTGTTTTCTACATTGCTCCATGCAGTGTTAACAGCCTCACGCTGCTTAACCATTGAATTGTAGGCTTTTATACCCCAAACAACTAGTATCGCCAGAATGACGAGTACTACTATTAGTCCTGAACATCCTTTTTTCATAATTGTAAGTATTTGTTTTAGTTACAGTTCTAGTGTTTGCGCACGCATCTTACAGAAGCGCCCATATCATCCTTTGTTGCGTAATTGAACGGGAAGTTTGGCAGATTGTAGTATATGTACCTATAATAAGCGTTGTCGGAATCCATTTGAGTGGAACTCCAAAAATATGCGTATGTATTAAGTCCGGTGAAATAATGGTAATTATTTGAACATGTGCCTGTCGCGAGAGCATTCCAACCAAACTTGTTTTGCATGGTTACAAGAGCCGAGTAAGGCCAAAATTTTGTTCCGTTGAATTTTGCGTTTACCATTAACATCTGGCCAAGCCCGGTCCAGTTATCTAAAAAACTTACCGGACTTCCTTTCAATGTTTTAGCCAAGTCTTCCCAATCCTCATTGGTAGG
>DAIRSJ010000102.1:0-2654 GCA_036804445.1 Candidatus Egerieousia sp. | reverse complement strand
GAAGATTTGCAAACACTTGGCATCGTCACCGCACGTTTGGATAATAGTAACTTAGGTGGAACAGTAAAGGAAATTCAAAAACAAATCAACAAAAGTATTAAACTACCGCAGGGATACAACATCGTGTATGGTGGCGCTTATGCTGAACAGCAGCAATCGTTCAACGAGCTGCTAATGATTTTGGTGTTGTCGAGTTTGCTTGTTTTTTTAGTTATATTATTTCTTTACAGAAATATAAAAGTGGCGCTCGTGATTTTGCTTATTTCCGTTTTGGGAATTACGGGCAGCTATATTTTACTCTTTATTACGGGCGTACCGCTTAATGTGGGCAGTTACACGGGATTAATCATGATGGTGGGAATTATAGGTGAGAATGCCATTTTCACTTATCTGCAATTTCATCAAAATTGGCTTGAAAGCGGGAACAAGCGCGAAGCACTGATTTATGCCATCAGCACACGACTGCGCCCCAAACTGATGACTGCCATTTGTGCTGTTACCGCTCTGATGCCTTTGGCATTGGGTATAGGCGCAGGAGCGCAAATGCACAAGCCACTGGCCATTGCCGTTATCGGCGGTTTCATTATTGCATTGCCGTTATTGCTGGTGGTATTGCCGAGTTTATTAAACAGGATAAAGTTTGAATCAGATTAATCTGCTATTATGCCCAACATAAAATCTCAACACATATTAACTATATCTGCCAATTTATTGGGCTTGTGAACATAATAGAAATAGTACTTGTTGATTTCCTCAAAAATTGGAATTAGACGGAAAAAATATCGAACTACAAAATGCAATAAAGTTTTTGATATTATCTATCAGGATTTCAATAAGTTGTGAAAGGTTGAAAAAGAAAACGGGGATGACTTTTATGTCATCCCCGTTTCAGTACCCAGGGCCGGGGTCGAACCGGCACAGATTTAACTCCACTGGTGTTTGAGACCAGCGCGTCTACCAATTCCGCCACCTGGGCATTTTACCGTGCAAAGCACGTGATTGTCTCAAACAGGCTGCAAAGGTAATAAAAAAAGGGAGATTGAAAAATCTCCCTTTTTATAAATATTTTTTAAGACAAATTGTTTATTAATAGTTAAAAACGATTGTCTTTTTAATCTCCGGATTAATGCTGTTTGCAACAGGGCAAGTTCTTGCGGCAGACTCAATTAGACGCTTCTGCTGGTCTGTGTAAATATTGCCTTTTGGGAATGTAATATTTAGTTTAAGTTCAACAATCCGTCTTGGCGCCGTCCCCATAATTTTCTCAGTCTCAATGGTTGTTCCGTCTATGTTAAACCCGTAGCTCTGTGCGGAAACACCCATGATAGTTAGCATGCAGCAGCCTAATGCGCTGGCCAGCAAGTCTGTAGGGGAAAAACTTTCACCGTTGCCATGGTTATCAAGAGGGGCATCCGTGAAAATTTTAGCTCCCGATAGTTCATGAGTAACCTCGCTTCTGAGATTTCCCTTATAGATAGTTTTCATTTTAGTCATACCTAACCCTCCTTAAGTAATTATCAGTATAATATTTATTTTTTATTCTATTTCTTTTTATCCTCTCTGTTCTCCAGAAATTCCCTTTCAAAATTTTCCCTCAATTCTCTTATAGAATTTCTAATGTCCAAAATATTATCATATACGGCAGCTGTTATATACTGTCTATTAGGCTTTTGTGTGATTTCTCCAATTAATGTGGCACTCGTGCAGCTGTTGATTTTCACATCTACATAATCCCCCGGTTTGATACTTACGGCAGTCTCCTTTTTGCCGTTTGCCTTGTCGTTTGCCAAAGTCTGAGGTACGTCAAAGACACACATCTTATTTTGCTGAGTGCGTCCTGTCATCTGTTTATCAGAGCGTTTTGAGAAGCCCTCAACAAGAACTTCATAAGTTTCTCCAACGTCTTTTTTATTGGACATAAGGGAGAAAGAACTTTGCAGTTCTATAATTTCATTTAGTCTTTTGGTTTTTTCAGCTGCAGGTATGTCATCCTTAAACTTCCTGGCCGCCAGTGTATTAGGCCTTTGAGAATATTGGAACATGAAGGCTCCGTCAAAGCCCACTTCCTTGAGAAGTGAGAGTGTTTGTTTGTGATCTTCCTCTGTCTCTCCGCAGAACCCCGTAATGATATCTGTTGTGATTGCACAATCCGGAAGGACTTCTCTTATATCGGCAATTTTCTGAAGGTATTCTTCTCTGGTGTATTTCCTGTTCATCTTCTGCAGCATTGCGTTGCTTCCGCTTTGTACCGGAAGATGAATATGATTGCAAATATTTGAATACATGGCCATTGTATAGAGAACGCCCTTTCTTATATCCTTAGGATGATTGGTCTGAAAACGTACTCTTAACTTTGGGTCCACAAGTGCAACAAGTTCCAGGAGCTGGTAAAAACATGTTGTGTCCGTAGGGTCATTAGGATTGGTCCACTGGTATGAATCAACATTCTGACCAAGCAGCGTCACATCTTTGTATCCTTGTTTGAATAACCCTTCTGCCTCATGAACAATGCTTTGAGGATCTCTGCTTCTTTCTCTTCCGCGTGTATAAGGTACAATGCAGTAAGAACACATATTGTTGCATCCCCTTGTAATTGAGATGAATGCGCTTACACCATTGGTGTCTGTCCGTATTGGATTGATGTCCGCATAGGT
>DAIRSJ010000101.1:0-2659 GCA_036804445.1 Candidatus Egerieousia sp. | reverse complement strand
GTTCCGTCCAGCACACGCAAAGAACGCTCTACCTCTGCGGTAAAATCTACGTGCCCCGGGGTATCAATCAGGTTAATTTGAAACTGTTCTCCGTTGTAATGCCAAAATGCCGTAGTAGCTGCAGAAGTGATAGTAATACCTCGCTCCTGCTCTTCTACCATCCAATCCATTGTGGCTGCTCCATCATGCACCTCACCGATCTTGTGAGTCTTACCCGTATAGTACAGTATCCTCTCAGAAGTAGTTGTTTTTCCGGCATCTATGTGCGCCATGATGCCGATGTTTCTGGTATATTTTAAATCTCTTGCCATCTAACTAAACTCTCCTAAGAACTAAAAACGAAAGTGAGCGAATGCCTTGTTGGCCTCTGCCATCTTGTGCATATCCTCTTTCTTTTTGAAGGCACCGCCTTCACTGTTATATGCTGCCATTATCTCCGCCGCTAATTTTTCAGCCATTGAGTGGCCCGGTCTCTTTCTAGCAAAAAGAATCAGGTTCTTCATACTGATAGAAATCTTTCTCTCCGGACGCACCTCAGTAGGTACTTGAAAGTTAGCTCCTCCGACTCTGCGGCTTTTAACCTCAATCTGCGGAGTTACATTTTCCAATGCTTTCTTCCAAATCTCTACCGGAGCCTTGCCAGAATCTTTCATCTTCTCGCCGATCATGTCCATTGAATCGTAAAAAATAGCGTAAGCGATACTCTTCTTCCCCTGCAACATAAGATTGTTCACGAACCTGGTTACCAGTGAATCGTGAAATTTTGGATCAGGAAGTAGAATCCTCTTTTTAGGCTTTGTTTTTCTCATTTCTTTGAAATTTTAAAACATTAATGACTTACTTCTTAGCTTTAGCGGCCTTTGGTCTCTTTGCTCCGTACAGTGAACGTCCTTGTTTACGTCCATCTACGCCTGCTGTGTCCAATGCCCCTCTAAGAATGTGATAACGTACTCCGGGAAGATCCTTAACACGGCCTCCTCTTACAAGAACAATACTGTGCTCCTGCAAGTTATGGCCCTCTCCCGGGATGTAGGCATTCACCTCTTTTTGATTTGTCAGCCTTACACGTGCAACTTTTCTCATTGCAGAGTTAGGCTTCTTAGGAGTTGTTGTGTAAACACGCACACAAACTCCACGTTTTTGAGGACTAGAATCAAGCGCGCGAGATTTAGATTTGGTTACGATTCTCTTGCGCCCGTTCCTTACTAACTGTTGAATTGTTGGCATAAATTATTGTTAATCTTTACTTTATGTAATTTCCCGCCCTTAAAAGCGGGTTGCAAAGATAACAATATTTTTGTTTCCTGCAAAACAAGAGGCGGAAAAAGAGCGCTTTGCAACCGTCAAGTATATGAAAAAACACTCTTCAGCGGCAGGGAAAGATTAATACAGACTACGTTTATGCAAAAATTTCCGCCAGCATACATCGGGCGCTGCCGCCTCCGGCCGTCTCTATGGTACAAATATCCGGTGCCACAATTGTGACATCCTCTACCAGTTTTTTAATCTGTTCCGGAGTCAAAGCGGCCTTTGCGGTTACGGACATCACAAGAAGTTTTTTGCAGGAACCGTCGGGACCCTTATCTGCTGCCTTGCCCGAATGCAGTTCAAGCATATTGCCGGCAAACTGCCCCATCTGCTCAAAAGAAATTTCAACTATCTCTTTCCCGTTCTCCTCCAGCAACTCTATAAGCCTTTCACGTTCAGATAAATCAGTGATTGAATCCAGACAAACGATTGCAAATCGGGAGCCTATGCTCATCATAACATTAGTATGATAAATTGGCGTGCCGTTCTCATCTGCAGCATTAAACAAGAAATAATCATAATCCAGTCTCTCCGCAAATTTTTCCAGCACATCCTCATTAGTTCGCGGAGACTTGCAGCAAAACGCCAGTCTGTGCTCCCTGTCAAGAACCATTGAACCGGTCCCCTCCAAAAATTTGTTTTGCTTCTCAAACCCCGTAAGATCCACCACTTTATCACATTTTAATCCCGACAGTTTTTGCATTAGTTTCTTCCTCTCCTCTCTGCGGTTTGGGGCAAACATGGGGTACAGCACCAAAGTACTTTCTGTTGTACCACCCTCACCACAATGCACTGAGAAACAGTTATTTGGAAAGATGGAATCAGGAGTGAAAGGCTGCGGCGTATCCTCCGCAACAATCACATTAACGCCGGCATCCTGTAACATTTTGACATATGCGTCAAACTCTTTTAGGGCCTGCAGCTGAACTTTTTGAGCAGCCTCTTCACTCGCTGTTGTATTTTGCTGAAAGGCGTTATTTGCCGCCGTTTGCTCATTAAAAGCAAAACGTGCCGGCCTAACCATCAATACTTTATTTGTGGTCTGCATAAAAATTTATTTCTATTGATTTCACAAGATGCTCACATACAGCAAATCACGTCAAGCATCTATCCTCAAAAAACTACTCCAGAGACTTTACAGACTTTGCAATAATCTTGACAGCCTGTTTAATCTGAGCCTCAGTGATTACCAACGGAGGAGCAAATCTGATTATGTGTCTGTGAGTGGGTTTTGCAAGAAGACCGTTCTTCATCATCTCCAGACAAACATCCCAAGCTTCTTTACCGTTATGAGGTTTTATAACTACGGCATTCAAAAGACCGCGTCCTCTGATCTCTGAAATATAAGGAG
>DAIRSJ010000100.1:0-2698 GCA_036804445.1 Candidatus Egerieousia sp. | reverse complement strand
TTTGCAGCTGCCGACGTTGTAGTAAGCAGGGCCGGAGCAGGCACAATATCAGAACTTTGCGTTGCGGGGAAATGTACAATATTTGTCCCTTCCCCTATTGTTGCGGAAGATCATCAGACACACAATGCAATGGCACTGGTAAATAAAAATGCGGCAGAAATTGTAAAAGACGCAGAGGCGGAAGAAAAACTTATGCCCGCAGTTAAAACATTGCTTGCCTCGCCTGCAAAAGTTGCCGGATATGAGAAGAATATATTAAAACTTGCAAAGCCGGAGGCCTCCATAACAATTGCATATGAGTGCCTTAAACTTGCAGAAAAAGAAGAGGGAAAAGGAGAAGAAAAAAGTGTGGATTTAACCGGCAGCGCTGCAAAAAAAGAGTACAAAAATGTTTACTTCATAGGCATCGGCGGGATTGGAATGAGCGCAATTGCAAGGTATTATAAACATGCAGGATGCAACGTTAGCGGATATGACCGCACACCAAGCGATATAACAAAAGCTCTTGATTCGGAGGGTATTGCAGTACATTATGAAGATGAGCCTTCTATGATCCCGACAGATAAAGAAAATACTTTGGTAATATACACCCCTGCAATTCCGGCAGACATGAAGGAACTTGTAAAGGTGAATAAAGAGGGTTATGAAATTGTAAAACGCTCCCGCGCCTTAGGCCATATCTCCGCAAACCAAGAGTGCCTTGCAGTAAGCGGAAGTCACGGGAAGACAAGTACAAGCACCTTAATAGCACATATTTACACAAGCAGCGGAATCGGATGCAGTGCATTTTTGGGCGGCATTTCCAAGAATTACAACACAAATCTTTTGCTGAGCAAGAACCCTGTTCTTGTTGCAGAAGCAGATGAATTTGACCGTTCATTCCTGCAATTGTTCCCGCATATTGCAGTTGTAACTGCAACGGATCCGGACCATTTGGATATTTACGGAAACGTAGAAAATATGAGATCTGCATTTGCACAGTTTGCCTCTCAAATAGATGCAGGAGGATATCTGGTAATGAAGAGAGGAATAAAGCTGGATTTGACAAATGTAAAGGCTAAGGTAGTCACCTATTCTTACCAAAATAAATCTGATTTTTATGCGTCTGACATAAAGCCGATTATAGATAGAGGGAAGAATACGGGACATTTTGATTTCACAATCAATTATCCAAGAGAAATAATAGGCGGGACGGGAAAAATTGAACACTGCACCGTTGGTGTTCCCGGATGGGTTTACATAGAAAATTCAGTTGCCGCCGCCGCCGTTGCACTGCTCGGAGGTGTTCCGGCAAAAGAAATAAAGAAGGCAATTGCAACGTTCAGCGGAGTAAAAAGAAGATTTGACATCCAATATAACTCTCCGGAAATCACCTATATAGACGATTATGCTCATCACCCTCAGGAGATAAGCACAACCATCAGTTCTATAAAAGAGGCATTCCCTGGAAGAAGGGTAACCGGAATTTTCCAGCCTCACTTGTACACAAGAACAAGAGATCTGGCACCGGACTTTGCAAAGAGCCTGAGCATGCTGGACTCACTTATTCTACTAGACATTTATCCTGCAAGAGAACTTCCGATCCCGGGCGTAACGTCCAAAATCATATTTGACAAAGTTACGGCGGCAGATAAGACAATGATAATGAAGGAAGAGCTTATGGGGCTGATAGAGAAAAGATTAGATGAGCATAAAATAGACTTGCTTGTGACTTTTGGAGCGGGCAACATTGACAGGTTCATAGAACCGATAACAGAACTTATAGAGAAAAAATACGGAGGTAAAAAATAACCGTCGGGAGAAAAATTATGTGGCGCAAAGTTTTAATGATATTTATTTACATATGTCTGACGGCAGCACTTGTGGCGTACTTCTGGAGCGCACAACTGCTTGCCAACCAGAATATTGTAAATGAACGCTGCCGCGCCGTCCACGTAACCTTGCTGGACAGTTCATTAAATAAATTTGTCTCCAAAAATGAAGTAATAGAAATTATCAACAGTTATGACGGTAATGTAATTGGGAAGAGAAACTGTAAAATAAATTTGGGCAACTTGGAGAACTTGCTGAATATGAAGAGCGCCGTAAAGGAGAGTCAAATTTCTCTTACTCGCGACGGTATATTAAATGTCCAAATTAAACAGCGCAAACCGGTAATGAGAATTGAGACTGAGAACGGAGGTTTTTATATTGATGAAGATGCATTTGTATTTCCGCTTATTGAGAAGTATACCTCTTATGTCCCCATTGCAACGGGATACATTCCGATATCAATAAATCCGGAAAGACAAACGCTTAAGGAGATGGACAGCACGGATTGTATCCGCAAACTTTTAAAACTGGGTAAATTCCTGGCTGACAATCCATTCTGGAATGCACAAATTGAACAAATATACTTCCAGCAAAACGGAGACGTTGCCATGTATACAAGAGTTGGAAAGCAGAGAATTGTTTTTGGAGATTTGGATAACATGCAGCAGAAATTTAAGAAGCTTTACGCTTTTTACAAATATGTAATACCTAATGCAGGATGGGACAAGTACAGTACTGTGAATTTGAAATTTAAAAAACAGATTGTATGCACGCTTGCCGGACAAGAGAAAGCATGGGACGTGCCGGCAGATACGCTTAAGATAGCAAGCAAGGTTGCACCTGCAGATTCAACTGAAAACAGTATTACGACAATAAACTGATTATA
>DAIRSJ010000099.1:0-2828 GCA_036804445.1 Candidatus Egerieousia sp. | reverse complement strand
TGCTCAAGGAAATGGGCAAGTCCTCTCTGAGACTCGTCCTCTTGCAATGAGCCAACGTTGTCCGCGATATAAAAATCTGCAATGCCAACAGGATTTGTGTTCCTCCTTATGTAATAAGTAAGACCATTATCCAACTTGCCGACAATATAATTCTTATCTGTCGCGATAGGTAAATCTTTATTTCTTTTTTGTGCGAATGAGAAAGTTGCGGCAAGGCACATAGCCACCACAATTAGAAGAATTTTTTTCATATAGATTATATAGTTTCTGCAACAAATGTAATAATTTATTTGTCCCAAAATACCACTCTAAAGGTATTTTGCGCGGATTTATTTTTTTTGAAACTTTTTTTTGCTTACAAATTGAAAGCAAACAACAGAAAAGACATTAATTATTGAACTTTTACCTTGGAAAAAACTTGCTTGTGCGCAGTTAGGCTCATTAAAATAGTTCTAATGAGGTTATGTAACATAAAGGCAACATACAACGCCTGGATTCCTATTATCCCTTTTAGCAGAATGTAAGAGACAAAGAAAGCCACGGCCGCAATAATCATTATATACATAATAGCTTTGGTAGCCGTTGCTCCTATGAAAATGCCGTCCCATGTAAATGCAATACAGCTCACGACAGGCATCACCCAAAGCCATGGCAAAAACGGAACAGAGCCCTCAATTACTTGCTTGCTGTCTGTTAACATCATCACCATCGCCTTGCCGCCAAACACATAGCAAAGTGTTGATATGATGGCTATTCCACCACACCACCAGAAGATAACTTTAACTGATATCTTTAAAGATTTTCTGTCCTGCGCGCCAATATATTTTCCGGACAAAGCCTCCCCCGCAAAAGCAAAACCGTCTATGAAGAAAGAATACAAAAGCAGCAGTTTCATCATAATTGTGCTGACAGCCAAAAGTTCATCTCCGTAATTTGCGGAAAATGAGGTAAATCCGGCATAGATTCCAAGGAAGCAAATGGAACGGACAAACAAATCTCCATTAATGGAGAAGAATTTTTTTAGGTGTTTTAACTTGAGACTCTCATGAAAATCAAAATATTTAAAGAGTTTCCTGTAATAAGTTGTCATGAGTATAATGCAGAGAATCAGCCCTGTATACTGAGCAAGCAAAACGGCAAATGCTATTCCGCGGAAACCCAATCCCATGTGCAACGCAAACCAAATGCTGGCCAGCAAGTTTACAACGTTCACTGTTATATCTGCTATCATTGGACTTATTGCATTTTGCATTCCAATGAAAAATCCCTTAAAAACAAATAGTGAAAGAGTAGCGGGAGCGGCCCATATCCTAATGAAATAATACTCCTTTGCAAGCACTGCAACCTCCGGAGAGCAAGGAATTACAAGCAGTGCAAGATTTACGTACAGATACTGTATTATCCATATTAACAGAGCAATAATTATTGCTGTCCCAATTCCCTGGGAGAACACTTTCATAACGTCCGCAAAGTCTCTTCTTCCATAGGCCTGTGCAATCATGCCGCTGGTTCCCACTCTAAGAAAGCCCATATTCCAGTAGAGCAAATCAAACAGCATTGTACCAATTGCCATTGCACCAATTGCAACCGCATCTCCAAGCCGTCCCGCAACACCAAGGTCAACCATTCCAACCAGCGGAACGGTAATATTGGCAAGAATGCTTGGAAAAGCTAAAGCCAATACGCTCTTATTTATCCTTTTGATGTTGCTCATAAAATTTATTTAGTATTTCGGCTGTTTAATGCTAATATGCAATTGCCGCTTTGCATTAGTCCTCCGGTGCTCTATACTTTGTATCTTCTTCTAGCATAGCAAGATATGAATAATATCTTTCTGCGGAAATTTCACCCTTCTCAACGGCATCTTTAACAGCGCAGCCGGGTTCATGAGTATGAGTGCACGGAGCAAACTTACAGTTATTTTCCACCCTTAGCATCTCCGGGAAATAATTGCTCAGCTCTTCTTTTTTAAAATTCACAAGGCCAAATCCCCTGATACCGGGAGTATCAATTACAAATCCTCCCGTTGCAAGAGGATGCATCTGATAAAAAGTAGTAGTATGTTTCCCCTGGAGATGTGCCGCAGAAATCTCTGCTGTCTTCAAATCAAGATTTGGATCCATCCTGTTAATCAAAGAAGATTTTCCAACTCCGCTCTGACCGCTAAACAGCACCACCCTGCCTTTGCACTCCTCTTCTAATACGCTTATATTCAAGCCTGTAATAGCAGACACCTCCAACACTTCATATCCGGCTCCACAATAAATATTTTTAAAATTCTCAGCCTGCGCTTTTACATTCTCTCTCTCTTTTCCGGATATTTTTTTACTCCCGACAGCTTCTCCATCTTGCAAATAAATATCTGCTTTGTTAAGCAAAATTGTAACCGGCACCCCGTAGGCCTCGCACGTAACAAGAAATCTATCAATGAATTGCAGCTTCACCTGGGGATCTGCCAAAGTGACTGTCAAAAAAACCCTGTCCAGATTTGCAGCAATAACATGGTTCTGTCGGGATAAATTTGTTGACTTTCTAATAATACAATTTTTGCGCGGCATCACTTCTTTGATTGTGCACATTCTCCCGTCCGCAGCGCCTCTGATATCACCATCCCTTCCAGAATCAACTTCCTCATACTCAACAATATCTCCAACAGCTATTGGATTGGTAGACTCCAAATCTTCCAATCTCATCCTTCCCTTTATTACAGCAGGAAATAAATTCCACTCCGGCAACTTAGAGAGCAGATAATGACTGCCGGTATGTTTGACAACGGTGGCTTTCATAGAGTGCGAATTTAGCAATTTGTTTAAAAAGGATTAACTTTG
>DAIRSJ010000098.1:0-2831 GCA_036804445.1 Candidatus Egerieousia sp. | reverse complement strand
TCAGATCGGCAAATTATCCGGTTCTTGCGGATGTCGGAGTGCATATCAAGTATAATACTTCCGTGATAAATTATCCGGTAAAATGGGGTAAACCTTTGAAAATAAGCACAAAGCTGGATTCTAATGTTGCAATAATTAAAATATTTCCGGGCATTAAGGCGGAGGCGGTAGATTCTGCTGTTAATATTAAAGGGTGCAGAGCCGTAATACTTGAGACATACGGTTCAGGTAATGCTCCAACTAACAGGGAATTTCTTAATAGCTTGGAAAGAGGGGTTAAGAAGGGGGTGGTTATTGTAAATGTTACACAGTGTCAAGCGGGTAGCGTTGACATGTGTGCTTATGCAACCGGTGCCGCGCTTAAGAAAATAGGGGTTATTTGCGGATATGACAGTACAACAGAGGCGGCTCTTGCTAAATTATTTGTTCTTATGGGTAAATACACTGATATAGAGGTAATTAAACAAAATATGTTGATAAGTTTAAGGGGGGAGGTTACAATTTAGTTTGCTTTGACAGATTCTTGTTAGAAAAAAATGTGTAAATTGCGCCTCGGTTTTTCAGAAAATAAAAGAATAACTACAAATACATTGTTTAATATTAAATCACAAAAAAATTTATGAAAAAAATTTTCATGTTTTTGGCAGTTGCTGGCGTTATGGCCTTTACTGCCCAGAACGCAGTTGCACAGGACTCTACAAAGACCGCTCCTGCAACGGAACAAGCAGCTCCAGCAGCAGCTCAAAGCTCTCAGATGTCTGCACAAGAGCTAATGAGTGGAACTTCTGATCAGCCTATTTATCAGCAGATTAAGATTAAATTCATTGAGGGAGGTCCCGGATTCATGGCTACAATCGTCTTGTGCCTTATTCTTGGACTTGCTATTGCAATTGAAAGAATCATATATCTTAACCTTGCCACAACTGACACTAACAAACTTGTAAAGAAAGTTGATGAGGCTCTTAACAATGGCGGTGTTGACGCTGCAAAGGAAATTTGCCGTAACACTCGCGGACCGGTTGCAAGTATTTTTTACCAGGGTCTTTCTCGTATGGATCAGGGTCTAGATGTAGTTGAGAAATCAATCACTTCTTACGGTTCAGTTCAGATGGGTCAGCTAGAGAGCGGACTAACTTGGATTGCATTGTTCATTGCATTGGCTCCTATGTTGGGATTCCTTGGAACAGTTGTTGGAATGGTTGGCGCATTTGATGCTATCGAGGCAGCAGGAGATATTTCTCCGACCGTTGTTGCAGGTGGTATTAAGGTTGCTTTGATCACAACAATCGGCGGATTGATCGTCGCTATTATTCTTCAGTTGTTCTATAACTACATCGTATCAAGAATTGATAACATTGTTAACGGAATGGAAAACTCATCCATTAGCTTTGTTGATGTTTTAACTCACTTCAGCAATAAAAAATAATTGGTATGTCTAAATCAGCAAAAATTTTTACATACATAATATACATCATCTCTGTTGTCGTCTGCCTTGGGTTTTATGTATTCAACGGCTCTGGTAATAGAATGGTGAGTTCAATTCTAAATTGGGCATACATTCTTTGCGCCTTGGCTGTTCTTATTACTTTGATCATGCCTTTCTTCTATCGTTCGGGCGGTAGCAGCAAAAAGACTTTATGGGAATTTGGAGTTGTTGTATTATTATGTTTGGTATCATTCCTGATTGCATCCGGCAATCCGGTTGATGCTCACGTTGCCACTCCTCCTACACACGCAACACTTAAGTGGATTGATGCTTCCTTGATTTTGAGTATCATTCTTCTTGTTTGTGCATTCTTGTGTGCAGTTTTGAGCGGCTTATTCAAACAGAGAAAGTAATTAAATAATTATGGCTAGTAAAGAAACTCCTCAGATTAACGCAAGTTCGCAGGCCGATATTGCATTCTTGCTTCTGGTTTTCTTCTTGGTTACGACAACCATGGACGTTGACAAAGGTCTTCAAAGACGTTTGCCTCCTATGCAGGAGAAACAGCAGCAGCAGGATGTGAAGATCAACCGTAGAAATATTATCATTGTCAAGATTAATTCCAATGATAGAATTTTGGTTGGTTCTCAGCCTATGGACGTGAGTCAAATCAAGGATAAAATAATTGAATTTATTACAAACCCTGCTAACGATCCCAATCTTCCGGAGAGGGAGACCGTTAACGTTAAGGGATTTGGTAATTATGCGGTTTCCAAGGGTGTTGTTTCTTTGCAGAATGACCGTGGTACTAGTTACAACACTTACATTCAAGTTCAAAATGAGATTGTAAGAGCGTTTAATGAGGTGCGCGATTCTTTTGCAATGCAAAACTATGGAAAGAGATATGCTGCGCTGGATGAGGATCATCAGAAGATAGTTCGTGATGCTATACCTCAGAGTATTTCAGAGGCGGAACCTAGAGATGTTAAAGGCAAATAACGGAAATTATTATGGGAAGATTTAGACAAAGTAATAAGAAAAAAGCTCCAGCGATAAGTACAGCATCACTTCCTGATGTCGTTTTCATGTTGCTGTTCTTCTTTATGATTTCAACTTCATTTCGTCAGACAGATAAGTTGGTTACGGTTAAACTACCGGAGGCAACGGAAAATGTTAAACTGGAGAGAAAGGATTTGGCTTCATATATCTACGTAGGTTCTCCTATCCCTTCAAAACAGGCACAATTTGGAACAGACTCACGTATCCAATTAAATGATTCTTTTAAGACAACGGCTGACATTCGCGATTTCATTGCCTCTGAAAGAGAGGGAATGGCGGAAGGAGATAGAGACTTAATGACTGTTTCTATTAAGGCTGATGAGAACGTCCGCATGGGTATCATAAC
>DAIRSJ010000097.1:0-2836 GCA_036804445.1 Candidatus Egerieousia sp. | reverse complement strand
AGCCGCCAGCATTATCATCATAAAATTTTTCATCTTTTTCATAATAATTACCTCCATGCTTCAAATTGTTGTACGGCGGTGTTGTTCTGCAATTCATCTTCCGGCATAGGAATTTGGTATAATTTATCCGGGAAATATCTGTCTTGTCCGTCGCAGTCAACGTATGTGTAATTAAGGACTCCGCCAATTCTGTCAATCTTAAGTCCGTGAACTCTTGTTCCGGTGTAAGCGGCAGCTGAAAGTTTCCAGCGGCGCATATCCCAGTAAAGCTGGCCTTCATAAGCAAGTTCAACTTTTCTCTCGTGCTGGATGGCAGCTAAAAGTGCTGTCCCGGAGTAATTCCTTTGCGGAAGATTAACTCTTGCGCGTACCTGATTCATGTAATTTCTTGCGTCCGCCTCTTTACCGTTGATGTGGTATGCCGCTTCTGAAGCGTTTAGCAAAACTTCTGCGTAACGCAATGCAATCCAGGGAGATGTGGCTCTGTCATTTGATGACATATCGTGGGCCTCATCTACAAGTTTTCTTAAGAAATATCCTGTAGTTGTTCTGCCGCCCGTCTGCGGTTTTTCTTTCCATGCAATATAACCGTCTTTGCTTGAGACATCTGTCGTGATATTCATAGTACGCCCTTTCCAAGTACAGCCGTTGTAAATAATTGTCTCTGCAAATCTTGGTTCAAGTTCATCATAAGGAGGTGTTGTTGTTGTTGCGGTAGCTGTTGCATTGTGCCACTCGCTCCAGTCAACTTCTGTTCCGTTTGTTTTCTCATACATCTCTACCATTTCCTGAGTAGGGGTGCCCAGAGCTCCCGTTACAACTCCTGCGTCTCCGCCGGGTGAGAAGTTAAGGTCAAAGCTGTGAGTTACTCCGCTAAGATTGTACTGATATTCAATTATTGATTCAGTATTTCCCTGTGCTGCGGTTGTTGACCAAGCCGTCTTGTAATCTGCGGTTAATGAGTATTTGCCGGACTTGATAACAGCGTAAGCCGCATCATAACTATCCTGCCAGCGCTCTGCGTAAAGCATTGCACGTGAAAGCAATCCGTAAGCGGCATACTTTGTTAAACGTCCGGTTGAACTTGTCTCCGGAAGATTTGTTGCAGCAAATTCAAGTTCATCATAAACATATTGCCAGCAATCAGCCTCTGAACTTAGCGGCATGTTATACTGATAGGTTTTGTCCAAATCTTCGGTTCTCAAAATGCACTGTTTGCTGCGTTTAAGAATCTCAAAATACAGCCAGCCTCTGAATAGTCTGCACTCTGCAAGAAGACGGGTTTTTGTTGCCTCATCATAAGCAGCGTACTTGTTTATATTTCTGATGGCTATGTTAATCTGTGATATATAACCATATAGAAGGTCCCAGCTCCCAAGGAAAAATGCTGCCGTTGAAGCGGGAAGACCATCCTCTGCATAAGCAATCTGGTTAGCAAACCACATGTGTGTATTTAATGTGGTGCAACCGTACTTCAAAGTTTCTGTCATTCCTTCTGTTAGTCCGACAGATGATTGGCCAACGTCAAATTGACCCATTGCATCAAAGAAGTGGTAAAAACGATTGACTGCCAATTCTGTATAGCTTGCATCTGCAAATAACATCTTGTCAGATTGTGAATTTGTCGGTGTCAAATCCATATAACTGTTGCAAGAATTCAGCAGCAGAGCTACGCATGCAATCAATGATAATAATGTATATTTTTTCATAATATTCATCCTATTATAGTGTTTATAATGTGATAGTTATGCCGCACATGAATGTACGTTGCTGAGGATAATATCCGTTGTTTACCCCGGGAGATTCCGGGTCAATTCCCTTAGGAAGTTTATCCAATGTGAACAGATTGGATCCTTCTATGTATACTCGCAAGTTCTTTATTTTAGCGTAGTCAAGAATCTTAGAAGGAATTGTGTATCCTATTTGCGCCGTCTTTAGGCGAAGATAAGTACCATTCTTGTACCAGAAAGTGGATGCAAGTCCGTTGTTGTTGGTTGGTGATGAAACGGTTAGACGCGGATATTTTGCGTTAGGATTTTCCTCCGTCCAAGCCCCTGTTACCAGCCACTTTGGAGAGTTGCCTCCCTCTTTGAACGTTTCCGTATATACAGTATTGTCATCATTTCCATTGTAGTATGTACCTGTCAATGAGACATCAAACCTTGCAGCTGCCGTAAAGAGCAAAGCAACGTCAAAGCCTTTCCATGCACCGTTCAAAGCTAAACCACCCTGAATAGCGGGAGTGTTTGAATGTCCTGTGAATACTTTATCCTGATATTCAACAACACCGTCTCCGTTGATATCTTTATACTTTATATCTCCAACTCTTGGACGCTGTCCAAAAGGCCACGGTGAATTATCAATTTCTTCCTCGCTTCTGTAAAGACCGTCTGCAATCCATCCAAGCATTTCTCCGGTTTGGTGTCCCGTAAGTCTTTGATAATCCGGTTCATTTGGACTATCGGGATACTTAAGCCAGCGTGTATACGCATGTGACAAATTAAGTTCTACGCTGTATTTGAAGGCGTTAGAGCCGCTGCCAAGGACGTTCCTGTGGGAAAGTTTAATCTCAAAACCTTTTGTATCTCTCTTGCTGTAATTCTCAACGTCTTTGTAATATGAACCAACTGAGCCTGGTACATTGCCGCCCATTGATTGAAGAATATCGTAGTTATAGTTGTAGAACACGTCAAATTCAATTCCCAACATCTCCTGGAACATTGTAGCGTCAAATCCAACGTTATAAGCCCTAACGCGTTCCCATGTCAGATACGGGTTTGCAACTGATGAAGCGTATAAAGTAGTGTAGCGGTTTCCGTTAAAATAAAGCGGAGAT
>DAIRSJ010000096.1:0-3171 GCA_036804445.1 Candidatus Egerieousia sp. | reverse complement strand
CTTGACTTCATCCAGCACATTAAGAGCCAGCAACGTCATTGAATCTCCCGCCGCAACAATTTGCGGCTGCAACTTTTCAAGCAGGTTTATTACACTGTCGTGAGCTTGAGCAACATTATTAACTAGTTCAACCTCAAAGCCGTGCAGTTGCAGATTGTGTATTGTGTTTTCTAAATCCATAATTTATTTTTTTAAATCATGCTCACAATTTCTCCAAAATCATCCACAACTCTATTTGCTCCGGCATCAAGCATTTCTTGGCGCGTACCGTTTCCGTATGTAACGCCGCAGGTATGAGCACCGGCATTAACGCCCATCATAATGTCATATTTTGTATCTCCTACAATAAGAGCCTCTGATGGTTTGCAGTTGAATTTCTCCAGTGTTTTCAGCACCGGCTCCGGATTAGGCTTTGCATTTTTAACGTTGTCTGCACCAATGGTATAACTGATTAATCCGCTCATTCCCAAATCTTTTACGTACTTAGTGAGCGAGCCGTTTCCTCTGCTGCTGGCTATCGTGAGAATAATGCCTTGCCCTTTCAACTTTTTGAGAGTCGGGAGAACATTTGGAAATAAAATCACTGCTCCTGGCGTGTTGAATTCAGAAAATATTCGGCGGTATGTCTCTGTAAAAGACATGTTTAACAGTTTTCGGCGTTTGTTTAATTCATTTATATCTTCATCTGAAGCGGGCGTTTTATTAAGTTCCGGAAACAGCGCGGCCGGGGTATCCATCAATGTGAGTCCGATCATTTTTTTGCATTGCCCGTCCGTTCGGGCAGGCAAGTGTAACTCTTTGATTGTGGCCTGCATAGTATTGATAATGACTTTTACCGTGTCACCGATAGTGCCGTCGAAATCCAGTATGATAATTTTTATTTTTTGCATTTAAAGTTTTAATCTTAACCTCCTGAGGTAGCAGTTTTAATCTATATTTTTGTATTCAATCTTTCTCTCTCTATAAGCGCTTTCTTTGCTTTTATTCCGCCGGCGTAACCGCCTAATGTATTGTTGCTTGCAATGACTCTGTGGCAGGGAACAATGATTGACATCGGATTTGCTCCTATGGCGCCGGCAACGGCCCTTACCGCTTTTGGTTTTTTGATCCTGCGCGCAATATCCATGTATGAAACTGTCCGGCCGTAAGGAATTTTCAGAAGCTCATTCCAAACTTTCTTTTGAAAATCCGTTCCGGCAAACAGTAGGGGAATGTCAAACTCTTTCCGCTTGCCCGCAAAGTATTCATCAAGTTCCTTTATTGTCTTGTTTATCAAAATATTATCACTCTTTATCTTTTTTTCTAGACCATCTTCAATTATGGCTTGGTCAAATTCAATAACCTCTACTCCCAGAATTTTTGCAAGGCGTTTGCAAATTTTGCCATGCCGCGGCTCCCGAGTCCAGTCGCACATGCAAAGTTTTTCTCCGTATGTACTCAATACAATTTTTCCGGCAGGGGATTCAATGTAATGTGTGAAAATTTTATTCATTGCTCTGCGTTTCTACAAATGTAAGAAATGTGCAGTATATTTATAAATTTGTCCGGAATCGGCAAAATGATGTAACTTTGATGTCATTACTACGGAAAAACCAAAAAAACATGAAAAATCTAATCGCCTGCTGCGGCCTGGACTGTGAAAAATGTGATGCCCGCATTGCTACCGTCAACAATGATGACGAACTGCGTAAAAAAACCGCAAAAAAATGGAGCGAGATGAATCAGTCATCCGAAATTACTCCGGAGACCATAAACTGTATGGGTTGTCGTACGGACGGAGTGAAGTTTGCCTACTGCGATCACTACTGTGAAATCCGTAAATGCGTTGCTAAGAAGGGGTTCAATACCTGCGGCGACTGCAGTGAACTGGAGGGATGCAAAATAGTTGGTGCCGTATTGAATACGGCTCCGGATGCAAGGAAAAACCTTACCAAGTGATGTTATTTTAATAAGTAAAACACTTTCAATTAGTTCTTTACATTGTAGAATTCCACAGGAAGCAGAAAATGAATATATATTAGAAACAAAAAAGGCCGATTTTTCCAATAATGCGGGGTCCTAAAAATGTGATGGAATCCGTTTCGAAATCATAGTTCTTTATAAAAGGAATAGATATCAATTCCATCAAAACAACCTTCATACATAGGCTACCCTTTTTCTAAGGGAATGTTTCCGCGCACACCGCTCTGTCGCCTCTATTTAAAAACATACCGTCCTTTCTTTTGTGTACTTTTTCCATACTCGATAGCTTTTGTCGGACAATAATGGATACATGCCAGACATTGTGTGCAATTGCCTTTCCATACAGGTTTTCCATCAACGAGTTCAATATTGTCAACCGGACATACTTTTACGCATTGGCCGCAAGAAATACACTCTTTGCCGTATGTAAACGGTTTATCGTTCAGAGCATACTTGACAAATAACTTATAAAAGATACCGGATTTAATGCTCAAAAATCGTTTCCCTTTAGTGTAAAAATCAACAGGTTTATCATTCCCGATAGCTGAAATAATCTTGGGTAAATCTACCTTTGCCTGGTTCAATTTTTGCTCCTGAACCTCTTTGGTATCCGTATCAAACCCTTTCAAACAGATGTAGTTATTGGGCATAACGATTGAATAAATGTGCCGGCATTTCAGCCCTTTGGTTCCGATAATTTTTGTGAACATTTTATCGGTTAATGCACATTCATCGCCACAAGTCATTATGCAGTAAATCAACTGATCGTTATAACCATTTAATTGCAAATCGGTAATAAATTTGGTAACAATAGGCGGAATTCCCCACGAATGGATGGGAAAGACAAAACCGATTTTCTCATCCGGTTTAACTTCGAACTGCGGAGAAAGCGGAGCTTTGGCACGTTCATATTCACCGATTTGATAAAGTTCGTCGGAAAAATAAGTCGCCAACTGCATGGCCACCCATTTTGAATTACCTGTTCCTGAAAAATAAAAGACCATTACGTTTTTTGCTTTAGTTATTTCAAATAATTATTTCAAAGATGCTTTCTATTTAAATCGATATTTCCTTTTTTGCACCTCAAGATTATTATTAATTCTTCAATTGATGCTAAAAATGCTACTAATTATTAAAGAGATAAATACTTGCGAATTTTGAAAGAACGGGATCAATAAAAACGATAGTATTATTCTGCTTATTGACAAT
>DAIRSJ010000095.1:0-3390 GCA_036804445.1 Candidatus Egerieousia sp. | reverse complement strand
GGCTGCCTACCCTATTTTAACAATTAAGCAAGAGTCAATTAAATCATTGACCACGCCGGAAAAAGCGTTTGAGAAAATAAAAGAAGATGACGGTAGAAAAAAAACAGCTGCAACAAAAAAGAGGAACAAATCAAAAAAGAAAGCCGCTGAAGAACCTTTAAATGAAATTGTTAAAGAAGAGAAGGAAGAAAACACAAATGATGACAACTACAAAGTTTTCTCTTTTATTGACGCACATCTTCCCGTATTATCTGATGAACAGCAATTTGCATACAAGCAAATCAAAGAGCAAATAGTGAAGAAACCTGTGCTGCTGGATGGGGTAACAGGAAGCGGAAAAACAGAAATTTACATAACGCTTGCAGACGAGTATCTGAAAAACGGAAAGAACGTTCTTTATCTGGTACCGGAAATTGCAATGAGCAAGCAAATGGAACGCCGTCTGCGTGAGCATTTTGGGAGCCGTTTGTTTGTGTTCCACTCAGAGCTTAATCAGGCGCCAAAAAAACTCCTGCGGGATATATTAACATCCGGGCGGGCACCAAGCAGGCTAAGTGAACTGAGTGAAGCGGCTATTGCGCCTGCCGCCGGTGGCACGGACAGGAAAGAACCGATTGTCATATTGGGTACGCGTTCATCATTGCTGTTACCTTTTGATAATCTGGGACTCATAATAATAGATGAGGAACATGACGCCAGCTATAAACAAACAGAGCCGGCACCAAGATACAACGCCAGAGATTCCGCAATCATGCTTGCCGGAATGCACAGGGCTCAAGTATTAATGGGCTCTGCAACCCCTTCATTGGAAAGCCGTTATAACTGCATTATAGAGAGATTTGCAAAGGTAGAACTCAAAGAGAAGTATTATAAGGCTAATAATCCGGACATCACGCTGATTGATACAATTTGGACAAGGCGCAGCGGGCAAATGAAAGGGAGCTTTTCACAAGAGCTAATAAATGAAATAAAAAAGACCATTGCAGAGAAAGGACAGGCAATAGTATTCCGCAATATGCGCTCCTATTCTCCTGTAGTTCAATGTACTGAATGCGGAGAAATTCCGCGCTGCCCGCACTGTGACGTACCGCTTAGCTATCATAAGTACGATAATACATTGCGCTGTCATTACTGTGAATATCAGACAAAATTTACAGGTGTTTGTCCCAAGTGCGGCAACCGCTCTATGGAGGCAAAAGGTGCGGGGACGGAGAAGCTGGAAGAGGAATTAAAGGAACTTTTCCCGGAGGCAAAAATCGCAAGATTCGATGCCGATATTGCAAAAAGCAAAACGCTGGAAGATAAAGTATTAAAGGACTTTGCGGAGGGCTCCACGGATATTCTTGTGGGAACTCAGATGATAAGCAAGGGCTTTGATTTTAAGAACCTGAATCTGGTTGCTGTCATCCAGGCAGACACCATACTTGGTCTGCAAGATTTCAGAGCCGATGAAAGGGCAATTCAGCTCTTCACCCAGCTCATGGGAAGAACAGGCCGTCGGGATAAAAAGGGAAAACTCATAATCCAGACCAACCAGAAGAAACACCCTGTAATTGAATATATTGCAAATATGAATAATGCCGCCGACAACAGCAACGCACAGGATACCGATATTGTTGAAACTCCCGACGGTTATGACTCCCTGCTAGATGAAAGAAGACGGTTCAGTTTCCCGCCTTACGTCAGAATGGTTACCATAACTGTCAGGGACAAAGACAAAAACGTACTTAATGAAACCTCAAAAGCGGTAGGCAAAATACTTAAATTGTCCAGAAGTTTTGCAAGTCAAGAAGTTACAGGTCCATTTCCGCCGCGCGTAGAAAAAGTGCGGAATGATTTTCTGCTGTGCTTTAATGTAAAGTTTGCCAGAGATAAAATGCTGGAAGCAAATAAGGACGCTCTAAAAAAAGCGCTGGATACTCTTAAGGCCCGGGACTCTATAATAATCGATGTTGACCCGCTGTAATATACCCCTGGCCCACAACAACTTTAATGCTTTTTGGCACAAGGCTGAATTTGATGGGAGACGTACCCACAGCCTCTCCGTCAATCTCAATTCTGGTCTCAGGGTCTGTTTTAATTTCAATCTCCCTGCACTGTTTAAAAATAACTTTTGGAATCTGATAGATGCTGCCGGAAAACAAAAGCCGAAAATTGCGCAGCACTTTGTACTTTGACATTTTCTTTATAATGGTCAAGTCCATAAGTCCGTCATCCACAGCCGCATTTGGAGTTTGCTGCATACCTCCTCCGTTAAATCTTCCAATACCGACGGCACCGGAAAAAACAAGCCCTTTATAAAAAGGCTCGCCATCCGCAACAATATCAAAATGCTTTGAAGAGAAATTAATGAAGGTATTAAAAGTGCTTCTCAAATAGAGCCACTTGCCATACTTTCCCTCGTCTTTTAAATTGTTATACTTCAAATTCACCACGGCATCATAACCCAGCCCCGCAACATTTGCCATATAACGGGTATGCTCCACTCTGGTTTCAAAAAAATCCACCTTTCCGACATCCTGCAATACAGTCTTTTTCTGCGCCAAAGATTCCACCGCCTCTGAATACGTTTTTGAAATGCCGTACATTCTGATCCAGTCATTGCCGGTACCTGTCGGGATTACGGCAAGACAAACATCGGTTGTGGGAACTGCCTTCTGAATAAACAAACCGTTTACTACTTCATGAATTGTTCCGTCTCCGCCTATTGCCACAATATTTCTGTAGCCGTCCGTAACCGCCTTAACAGTCAATTCTATAGCATGATATTTATGCTCAGTAAAAACGCAGGTAAAACGCACCCCCCTGTTATACATCTGATTAGAAATCACAGGCCAATCCTTTAATCCCCTGCCGCTTCCGGCCTTGGGATTCACAATTACCATCCAGACATCAGAAAATATATCAGACATTTTATTAACAGGCAGCTCTTTTGTGTTGAAAACTTACCGCCCGCAAAAGTAATAAATTCCGCATAGCTAAAAAAGATTTAGTACTTTTGCACAATATGCATGTTTATATGGGGAAAGTAATTGCTATATCAAACCAAAAGGGCGGAGTGGGCAAAACAACCACTGCCATAAACCTTGCCGCATCACTTGCAGTGCTGGAGAAAAAGACACTCCTGATTGACGCGGATCCACAGGCAAATGCTACTTCGGGATTAAATTTTAATCCGGATTCCAAGGATAAAAAGACCGTATATGAGGTTCTTACAGGCATCACTCAAATGAGCGACGTGCTGAGAAAGACGGAAATCAAGAATCTGGATATGGTCACGGCCGGCATAGACCTTACCGGAGCTGAAATTGAAATGGTGGATTTGGATAAAAGGGAATTTGTGCTTAAAGAGGCAATTGATTCAGTTAAAGAGAATTATGAGTATATAAT
>DAIRSJ010000094.1:0-3394 GCA_036804445.1 Candidatus Egerieousia sp. | reverse complement strand
GCAATAATTTCATTCTTCTCTACATGCTGACCTTGTTTTGCGCAAATGACTACGAGTTTGCCGTCGGCGGCGGCTTTGATCTCTTCCTGGCCATAGAATGCCTGAACAAAACATATTGTCTGTCCGGCCTTTACGGCTGTTCCAACAACAGGCGCCATTGATTTATCTGCAACATCATACTGCCAAACAACCTGTCCTTTGACTGTTGTCTGAATTGGTTTTGCGTTTGGATGCTGCTCAACAATCTTATTGACATCAAATGTAGGCATCTCAACAACCGGACGCTCAACAATGATTGGCGCATTTGCCTTAGCCTTAGCAGCTTCCAGCTCTTTCTCAAAACGCTGTTTAGCAACTCCGCTCTTATAATCATTATACTGAGTTTCATGCATTGCAAGTTCAAATAATTCCTCGTCATCTTGTCCGCGTTCCCAGCCTTTCTCCTTCATCATCTGTTCATATTTAGGAAGCTCGTTAGGGAAAGCATCTTGAGGAATGCCCGTGTAGAACTCAAGACCTTTTTGCTTTACAATGTCCACAATCTCAGGAGCCAATGGCCCGGGCAATTTGCCCATCTTACCAAGAATCATGTTCATTGTATCTTTATCTATGGTGCCCCAACGCGGCTCACCCTTAAGCATATGCATCAAGTTCATCAAAGAAGTGTTCTTTACATACTGGCTAAACGGAGTAACCAATGGAGGATAACCCAACTTAGGCCATACATAAGCGACCTCATCAAACAGCTTTATAACAAGGTCATTTATATTAAGTTCCGGCTTTCCCTGATTTCTTAATGAAGCGTTGATAGCTCCCTGGAAACCCTTTAAGTCTGCCATCATTGAACCCATCATTCCGCCCGGAAGTCCGCAGCCGACAAGAAGCGATGTCATCATGTGGTTGCCAGGAGCAATCCAGTATCCAAGATAATCGTCTATGAATGATTGAGTTAAACGGCGTGCCTCCATATAAGCCTTCATGTTAATGTCCTTAACAAGGAAGCCGGCATCCTTTAACATAGCCTGGATGGTAATAACATCGGGATGAATCTTTCCCCAGGAAAGAGGTTCCATTGCCACATCTATATACTCAGCACCCGCTCTTGCAACTTCAAGCATGGAAGCCACTGAAAATCCGGGGCCTGAGTGACCGTGATACTGAACTTTTATATGAGGATATTTGTCTTTAATAGCCTTAACAAGTTTGCCTAAAAATACAGGACGTCCAATGCCCGCCATATCCTTAAGAGCAATTTCATCTGCACCGTACTCAACAACTTTGTCTACAATATCCATATAGTACTCAACTGTGTGAATGGGTGAGTGTGTGATACTTAAAGCAACTTGAGAAATCATTCCGGCCTCTTTTGCGTGAATAACAGAACCTTTCAAATTGCGGTGGTCATTCAATCCGCAGAAAGAACGCATAATGTCAACACCCTGAGCCTTTTTAACTTTGCACATAAGTGCGCGCACGTCATCAGGGACGGGGAACATTCTAAGTGCGTTAAGTCCGCGCTCCAACATATGAGTCTGAATACCGGCCTTATTAAAAGGTGCAGTCCATTCTCTTACAGCCGTGTTAGGATTCTCGCCAAACAACAAATTTACTTGTTCAAAAGCGCCGCCGTTAGTTTCAATTCTGTCAAAGCAACCCATATCTATGATGACCGGCGCAATTTGCTTTAACATAGATACTTTTGGCACATACTTGCCGGAAGACTGCCACATATCCCTGTAAACCAGGGAGAACTTTATTTCTCTAGCCATATTATTAATCTTTATTCATCTCGACAGATATTCCGCCGAGACCGAACGGCAAATTTAGGAAAAAGGATTGTACTTTGCTAAAAAGGAATTATATTTGCAGCCCGATTCGGCGGAAGCGGCAGCAATGCGCTGAGGCTGATTATATGGTGAGAATAGCTCAGTTGGCTAGAGCATCGGTTTGTGGCACCGAGGGTCGTGGGTTCGAGCCCCATTTCTCACCCGCGCAAAAAAATGCCGACAAAGAACTTGCCGGCGTTTTTTTATATTTTGCCGCACAAAGAGAGGTAAAGCCTTCGGCTTAAAATCATTAACTTTGCGGCATCTTTTACAATGAGCATCACAATTATTAAATAGCCTTTGAACTTATGGAACGGATTTCACGCGCAGAAATAGAGAGGCGCATGCGGAGTCATATCTTGATTCTGGATGGAGCTATGGGCACAATGATTCAGCGCCGCAAGCTGTCCAAAGACGGCAATATGGATATGTTGAACCTTCTTAATCCCGATGGTATCATGCAGATACACAGGGATTATATTGCCGCAGGCGCTGAAATCATAACAACCAATACATTCAGCAGCACCGGTATTTCTCAAAAGGAATACGGCACCGCAGACAAGGTCTATGAGCTTAACAAATGCGGGGCGCAAATTGCCAGACAAGCGGCAGAAGAGGCAGGTAACTGCAAGTCCGGAGATTCTGCACGCCGCGTAATTGTTGCAGGTTCAATTGGTCCGACAATAAAATCATTATCTCTTTCCCCGGATGTCACCAAACCTGAATACCGCAACATCTCATTTGATGAGATGGCGGCTGCGTTCAGGGAACAAGCTGAAGGTCTGATAGACGGAGGAGTTGATGTTTTGTTGCTGGAATCCTGCTATGACGGACTCAACGCAGAGGCGGCTCTCTATGCAATCCATAAGGCTCAACAGGAAAAGGGTACGGATATTCCCGTAATGGTCTCAGCCACAATTAATGATAAGACAGGACGTCTGCTGACGGGACAAAAAACCGAAGCATTTTTTACGGCAATCTCACACTATAAATTGTTAACCTTTGGTCTTAACTGTTCCTTTGGCGCAAAAGATCTGATGCCGTTTGTTGAGGAGCTGAGCAAGTTTTGCAATAACTTTTATCAGAATGAGAATGGAGGATATCAGAATCAGAGTGAGAATGAGAATGAGAATGAGAATGAGAATGAGAATGAGAATGGCAGAGAGGACATTACCTGCGATAAGGGCTGTGGTATAAGTATTTACCCTAATGCGGGACTTCCTAATGAGATGGGAGGGTATGATGAAACCCCCGAGCATACTGCGGCATGTATAAAGGAAGTTGCAGCCAAGGGTTGCATAAATATTGCGGGCGGATGCTGCGGTACAACACCGGAACATATCCGTGCAATTGCCGATGCATTAAGAGATTGCAAGCCAAGAGATTTTTTTTCTTGTAGTGAAAATATAACTCCGGAGATTAAAGGCGTGGTAGATGTTGTGGAAAAAAAGGAAAAATCCGTCCGGAGGCCGAATGAAAATTTATATGTCAGCGGTCTGGAAAACTTACTGATAAACAGAGAGGTAAATAATTTCATCAATATAGGGGAGAGGACAAATGTTGCTGGT
>DAIRSJ010000093.1:0-3395 GCA_036804445.1 Candidatus Egerieousia sp. | reverse complement strand
GGGATTTGCATTTGATGTGGACGGAGTTTTTACAACAGGCAGCGTAATGTGCATGCCGGACGGAGATTTAATCAGGACATATAATGCAAAAGACGGCTTTGGCCTTAGAATGGCTTTCATGAACGATTATAAAATTGCCATAATTTCCGGAGGAGAAAGTGAGTCTATCAAGAAAAGATTTATGCCTACTTTGGCAAATGAGGTCTACATGGGTGCACGCAATAAAGTCCCTACATTCCTGAAATTTTGCAAAAAATATGACCTTAAGCCTGAGGAAGTTGCATACGTAGGTGATGATCTCCCGGATGTTCCGGTGCTTCAAATTTGCGGCCTCGCTGTTTGTCCCGCAGATGCAGTTGAAGAAGTTAAGGCGGTCTGTGATTATGTTTCTCTTTACAGAGGAGGTAAGGGATGTGTCAGAGATTTGGTAGAGCAGGTTCTTAAAATACAAGGCAAATGGGCTTTCAATCCAAATCACTATAAAGACTGGAGAGAGAAAAGAGACAAGGCTTTTGAGGCCATGTACCACAAGGGCAAGCCGGCAGAAGAGTAAAATCACGACAGATATTCTTTATAAAAATGTATCTTTTGGCAGATAAATTTAAAGGGAAGAAAATCATTCTTGCCTCCGAGTCTCCGCGCAGGAAAAAGTTGCTTGAAGGAGTGGATATTCCCTTTAAAATCGGCAAGGTTTCAAATTACAATGAGACTTACCCTAAAGATCTATCTGTCAAAAGAGTACCGCAATATATAGCCAATCAGAAATCTCTACATTTTTCCAATCCTCTTAAAGCAAATGAGATAGTTATTACCGCGGACACAATAGTTGTACTAAACGGTAAAAAAATCGGAAAGCCCAAAGACAGAACCGATGCAATTAAAATGCTCGGCAAACTAAGCGGACACAAGCACACTGTCGTGACGGGAGTGTGTATAAGAGACAACAAACATAAAAAAAGTTTTTCCGCCTCATCAGACGTATGGTTTGGGGAGATGACTAAAGATGAGATATGCCGGTATGTAGATAAATACAAACCTTATGACAAAGCCGGTGCCTATGGAGTGCAAGAATGGATCGGCTACATAGGGATTATAAAAATAAACGGTTCATTTTATAATGTAATGGGCTTACCTATTCAGAAACTGTATAGAGAGCTGCTGAAATTTTAAAGCATTCCGTCATATTATATTTAATTATTTTCCTTAATACTAACTTGCCCGTTATCAATTAGTTCCCGCAATACTTTTAGATACAGCCTTTCATTCTCTCCTGCAAGTTGTTGAATATCCGAGATTGTCACCTGCACGGCAGAAGATTTTCCTAAACCGGTCTTACGCCTCTTTTCCTCTATGAATTTTAAAATATTTGCCGCTGCAACTTTCTCTGACATAATAGGATGTGCAGAATTGCGTCTTTCCAGGCAAACATCGCATACACCGCAATCAGAAGCAACAGGCTGTGAAAAATACTCTATCAAAAACCTGCTTCTGCATTTGTCGCCCTCCGAGGCATACTCAATTACGCTGTCTATTCTCCTTTTGAGCTGTTCTTTACGCCTGTTATACCGTTGATTGTCTATATATAGATTATTCTCTGTAAGTCTTTCATTTTTAAAGATTATCAGCGGAGTTTTAATTTGGGGAATATATCTCAAAACATGTTTTTTAGAGAGAACCTTGAGTTTTGCCACAACATTAGCCTCGGTATCAAAAGTCACCCTTGCTATATACGCTTCATCAATGGTAACAAGTTTTGAAAAAATCCCTGGATATAAGCGCATCACGGACTTGATAAAGGTATCCATTACCTCGCTCTTCAACTGGATATTATAGAGTTCATCCCTGTCCACTTCAAACATTATCTTTGGAGGATTATCAACCTCATCAGTTAACTCCCAATATCCTTCCTGCTCTATGTATTTTATTGCATAATAAGCACTTGTAGCATTCAGCCTATACTCCTTTGCAAAATCCTGCAGCTTAAATTTTCTGGCAGAATCAGCTCCTCCTTCATAAGGAATTTTAAGGAATGCAAAAACATTCTGATAAATTCGGGCAATGTACTCAAGTGAAGGAAATGAAATATTGTGAATTTGCCTTAGCCGGCTAATATCGCTCTTATTCCAAAGCATTACCGCCCAAGCCTTTAACCCATCTCTGCCGGCTCGTCCGGCCTCCTGAAAATAAGCCTCAATAGAATCGGGCATATCGTAATGGATTACAAACCTCACATTAGCTTTATCAATGCCCATCCCAAAGGCATTGGTTGCCACAATCACTTGGGTTTTACCACTTTTCCAGTCATCCTGCCTCTCAGAACGGGTTTCTTTTCCAAGTCCGGCATGATAATACTCCGCCGCAATACCTTCTGACTTCAAAAAATCCGAAATCTCAACACACTTCTTTCTCTCTCGACAGTAAATTATTCCGGAAACGCCGGAGGTCTTTACAAAGTTTTCCTGTCCGGAATATTCATCGGTAATTCCCCTGCATATTCTTAACATTGTTCCATACTTGTCATCGGTTTCCCTAACAACATACGCAAGATTTTTACGTTGAAACCCGGTTGATATAACATTTTTTTCACGGAACTCCAGTTGAGTCATTATATCATCCGCCACTTCTTTTGTTGCAGTTGCCGTGAGTGCAACGGTGGGAACATGACAGATCAACTTCTTTATCACCCTGATTTTCAAATAAGCCGGACGAAAATCATATCCCCATTGAGAAATGCAGTGAGCCTCGTCAACCACAAGATAATTGATATTCATTTTTGTAACGCGCACCTTAAATATCTCTGTTTGAAGACGTTCCGGTGACACATATAAGAACTTATAATCTCCGTAAATTGCGTTGTCTAACACAACATCAATTGAGTGAGAACTCATTCCGGAATAAACGGCAATGGAAGGAATACCTCTGTCGTTTAAAGATTGCACTTGATCTTTTATAAGGGCAATCAACGGAGATATTACAAGACAAAGACCCTCCTTTGCCATTGCAGGCAACTGAAAACACAGTGACTTGCCACCGCCCGTCGGCATGAGTACAAGTGTATCTGTGCCGTTTTCAATAGAATTTATAATTTCCTCTTGCTGCGGCCTAAAATTCTCATACCCCCAGTACTTTTTAAGTATCTCTTTATTAAGCATATAACAACTATCGTGAGATATATGTCGCAATGTATAATAACATGCATTGCAGCATCATTGCAAATTTAAGAAAAGGTTCCGACAACAAATGTCATTTTTTAGGAAATAGGCATTAAAGTTGTATCTTTGCGCGCGAATCCGAGCGGGTATTTATGGTATTCGATCTCCCCGGATTATTATTAGAAAATTTATTAATTAATCTTATTAGGTTATGGCAAATATTGATTTAAGCAAGTATGGCAT
>DAIRSJ010000092.1:1667-3557 GCA_036804445.1 Candidatus Egerieousia sp. | reverse complement strand
GCATCATTGTGGCCAAGCGTGCCAAAGATTATAGACAAACAAATTTTAGGAAGTGCTTATGCACTTATATTCTGGATCCAGAATATAGGACTTTGCTTTGTTCCTAAGATTATAGGTAATGTGCTAAATGCCGTTAATCCGGGAGTTGCAGAGGCTCGTCAGGCGGCAGAGCAAGCTCACCAGGCACTTCCTGCATATAATTACACGGTCCCTATGATTATTTTTGCATCATTTGGAGTTGCCGCATTTATTCTAAGTTTCTGGTTAAAAGCTGAGGATAAACGCAAGAAGTACGGCCTGGAACTTCCTAATATTCAGAAGAAATCTGCTGAGGCCTAAATATTGAGCAGAACTTTACCGACTATAATATCCTAAAAACTTAAATATATAAAATGGAGAAAGCCATTAAATTACTAAGAGATTCAAAAAGCGCTCGCTGGCTGGTACTTGCCTGTTTGGTAGTTCCTATGTTTGCGTCCTACTTTTTTGATGACATGTTCTCTACGGTGTCTCATATTTTCAAGACTCCGGAATTTGTTCAGTTGGCCTGGAATTCACAAGATTACGGCTTTTATGCCGGCGGTTATTCATTCTTGTGCGTTTGGGGCGGCTTGATTATTTGCGGAATGCTTCTTGATAAATGGGGCGTTCGTTTTACAGGTTCATTATTTGTTGCCATGATGGTTGGCGGTGCCGGAATTGTTGCTTATGCAATCAGCAGCGGCTTTAACGGAAGCGGACTTCATAACTGGATGGCCGGATTCACAGCAAAACCCTCATTAGTACTGGCTTACATTGGTTGTACATTGTTCGGACTCGGCAGTGAAATTGCCGGAGTGGCGGTTACGCGGTCAATTGCCAAATGGTTCAAAGGAAAAGAAATGGCCCTGGCAATGGGACTTCAACTTTCAATTGCGCGTCTTGGTACCGCCCTTGCTTTTGTATTTGCACCTACTTTAGTTGGTCTTACAGATGCTCCCGGCAAGTTTTATTCTTTTGCCGATACGGGAAAGCCGGCACTTGTAGGTCTTGGAATTATGGCG
The DNA here is from genome assembly GCA_036804445.1 of Candidatus Egerieousia sp. Classification (GTDB taxonomy): domain Bacteria; phylum Bacteroidota; class Bacteroidia; order Bacteroidales; family UBA932; genus Egerieousia. The sequence continues at coordinate 2,514 of DAIRSJ010000092.1, read as the reverse complement.
CTTGGAATTGTGTTGTGGAGTTTATTTATCACGATGGATTTTCGTCTGGATAAACAAACGGGAGAGACTGATAAAAAGGAGATTAAAGAGGAGGATAAGTTTAAGTTTTCTGACATTTTTAAAATTTTGACAAACAAGCATTACATCCTTGTCTCTTTGCTTTGCGTTTTCTTCTATTGCTGTATTATTTCATTCAAAAAATTTGGTACGTCAATTCTTATCCCCCGTTTTGGAATAGATTTGGAGATTGCAAAATGGATGATTGCAATGATTCCTTTCTTTACGGTAATTTTTACTCCGTTATTCGGTTCTCTTGTTGATCATAAGGGAAAGGGGACAACATGGATGATACTTGGTTCATGCGTGGTACTTCTTGCACACCTATTAATATGCTTTGCACCGGGCGGTTCTCATTTCTGCGGTTATGCGGCAATTGCTCTTTTGGGCGTCGGATATTCATTGGTTCCGGCTGCAATGTGGCCATCCATTCCAAAGATTATTCCGGAGAAAAATCTTGGTTCTGCATACTCTTTGATTTATTGGATTCAGAATATGGGAATGCTATTAGTTCCGATATTCGTAGGCGGTATATTAAAGAGATATATAATTGATGCCAATAATGTTTCACAGCAAGTCAGTGCTGCGGTTCATGCAGAGTATCTGTTTATAGGTCTTGGTATTGTGGCTGTAACTGTTTCTATTTTGCTTGCAAAATCTTCTAAGAAAAATCCTCAGCTGCATTTGGATGATCCTAATAAAGTTAAGAAGGCTGCGTAAATAAAGATACCGCTTAAGCGGTGATTATTAATAGATAAAAAAGGCGGTCAAAATATTTTGACCGCCTTTT
>DAIRSJ010000092.1:0-1567 GCA_036804445.1 Candidatus Egerieousia sp. | reverse complement strand
AAGCGGTGATTATTAATAGATAAAAAAGGCGGTCAAAATATTTTGACCGCCTTTTCATTCTTTGAAAAGATTGAGTTCTTCTGTTCAAAATCTTGTGCTCTTGTGTTCAGGATCTTCTGCTCTCAATAAATATCTGTATCGTTATCTCTCTTCTCCTTAATCTTCCCCTTGTCATTCTTCTTCTAAATTCTCTTTCTTTTTTTCCTTTTCTTTTTCCTTTTCTTGCTCCTTTTATTTTTCTTTTTCTTTTTCTGCTTCTGCCTTTATATTAGGTTCTTGTAAGCCGTAATGCTTTCTTTTGTTTAAAGATTTTAGGCAAAAAGCCAGAATAATTGCAATCGAGCATGTGATTGCAAAGGCCAGCATAGGCAGTACGTAGCTATATTTTGGATTCTCCGGATATCTTACGGGTAATGCTGCATTATAAGTGGATAAAATGCAGTATTTGTTTAATATCCAGCCTATAAGCATAGGAACTCCCCAGAGTCCTATGTTTTGGATATAGTATGTTAGTGCCATTGCCGTTCCGAATTGTTTTTCCGGAATTATTTTGGCAAGGGACGGCCACATTGCGGAAGGGAGCATTGCAAAACCAATTCCCAAAAGAATCATCAAAATTATGGCAATCCACGGAGCGTGAGTAAACGGAAGAGCAAAGAATAAATGCACGACTGTTATTAGCACAGCTCCAAAAATCATCAGGTCCGCTCCATGTCCGTATTTGTCATAAATTCTTCCGAATAAAGGAGTTAAGATGATGCATCCAAACGGCAGAATTGCAGGAATGGCACCGGCCCATTTTTCCGCCACACCAAATTTGTTAACCATGAGAGATGAAGCAAACTGGTAGAAAGGGGAAACCGCTGCGTAAAAAATCAGACACAAAAATGCAATAAGCCAAAATCCCGGATTTGTAACAATAGCTTTAACATCTTTAAGAGAGAATGCGTCATCTTCTGTTTCTCCTGCCGCTAATTTGTTCTCCGCCAGCTGTTTATCCAAATGTTTATCTTGAATGCAATAGAAGAAGAAACAAACCAGAGCTATGCCCAGGAGGATAAGCGCAAACATTACCGATGCGCTGACATTGCCGTAATGTGCTGCAATTAAAGGGGAAACCATAAGAGCAAGTGCGGATCCAAGTCTTGCAAGCGCAAGCTGAAGACCCATTGCCATGGCCATCTCCTTACCTTTGAACCACTTAACAATAATCTTGCTCACGGTTATTCCCGCAACCTCAGAACCGACTCCAAAAATTCCAAATCCTATTACAACCCAAATCACCTGTTTTTTCATGTGCGCTCCCACAAAATAGCCAAGATTTTGCGCACCTGTAGCGGGGTCAATAACGGGTATGCAAGTTACTGCGTAGTACTTAATTGCAATACCTATTACCATAAGAACGCATGATAACATTCCGGTAAATCTTACTCCTTTTTTATCCAGAATAAAACCGCCGAATATTAACATGCCAAGGAAGACATTGAAGATAGAATAAGAGCCGGCAAACCAGCCGAATTCAATGCTGTTCCAAAGATTGTTTTCCTCAAGCATTGTTTGCAGAGGA
>DAIRSJ010000091.1:1506-3566 GCA_036804445.1 Candidatus Egerieousia sp. | reverse complement strand
GATTACTCGCAAATCAGCTAGTATGCAAAGTTCTTAAATAAAAGATTTCAACTTGGCTATTTCTTCCTGCCAGATATCCGGATTCGGAGTTTCCAGAACAAGCGGAATGTTATCAAAACGCGAGTCCCGCATGATAAACTTGAAGGTATCCCATCCGAGCATGCCGATTCCCAGAGATTCATGGCGGTCCACACGACTGCCCAGATCTTTCTTTGCATCATTAAGGTGCATGCCGCGCAAATATTTGAATCCTATGATTTTATCAAAGTCAGAGAATGTCTTTTCAAAAGTCTCTTTGGTGCGCATGTCATAACCCGCAGCAAAAGCGTGGCAAGTATCAATGCAAACTCCGACACGGCTCTTATCCTCCACTTTATCAATAATCGCGGCAATATGCTCAAACTTATATCCTATATTAGTCCCCTGACCTGCAGTATTTTCTATAACCGCAATCACACCGGAAGTCTTATCAAGGGCGATATTTACAGATTGAGCTATCAGTGCAATGCACTCATCCTCAGTCTCCAGCTTAAGATGACTGCCCGGGTGAAAATTCAGTCTGTCCAAACCAAGCTGCCCGCAGCGCTTCATCTCATCAAGAAATGAGCCGCGGGATTGCTGCAGTCCCTCCTCCTTTGGACTGCCGAGATTAATTAAGTAACCGTCGTGAGGCAAAATCTGAAACGGCTTATAGCCGCACTCATCGCATGTCTTTTTAAACTGCTCTATTTCACTTGCAGTCAACGGTTTGCCAATCCACTGCTTTTGATTCTTTGTGAACATTGCAAACGCAGTGGCTCCTATTGCTTTTGCATTCAGCGGTGCATTGAAAGGACCGCCGGCAGAACTGACATGTGCCCCGATAAATTTCATTTTTTAAAATTATCTCTTAGCGTTACAGTACGGTTATAAACAGGATTTTCCGGAGTACTGTCCGTATCCTTAAAGAAATATCCAAGCCTCTCAAATTGAACGGCAACACCGCTTTTATCCTCCGATAGCGCAGGCTCGGCATAGCCACCGACAACTTTCATTGAGTCCGGATTCAGGTAATCTTTGTAGTCTTTGTCTTCAGGGATTGAACCCATGTCCGGTTCCGTAAACAATCTGTCTACCAATCTGACTTCCAGCTTCTTTGCGGCAGCAATGGAAACCCAGTGAATTGTTCCCTTAACACTTCTCCATGCTCCTCCGCCCGGTTTTGACGTCGGGTCATAAATACAGATTATTTTTGTAATCTTGCCGTCAGCATCTTTTACAACTTCCTTGCACTTAACAATATATGCATATTTTAACCGAACCTCTCCCCCCGGCTGCAAACGGAAATATTTCTTTGGAGGATTCTCCATAAAATCATCGCGCTCAATATAAACTCTCCCGTCAAAAGGAACTCTGCGTTTTGGTCCGTCCGGAGATGCGGGATTCAAAGGAGCCTCAAACCACTCTACCTTACCTTGCTCCCATCCTTCAATCTCTACCGTAACAGGATCAAGCACAGTCATATACCTGTTTGAGCGGGCATTCAAATCTTCACGGACGCACCACTCAAGAAGCGATAAATCAATTATGTTATCCCTCTTTGCAACGCCAACTTTATCCGCAAACATTTTCAAACTTTCCGGAGTGTAGCCCCTTCTTCTAATACCGCAAATCGTAGGCATTCTCGGATCATCCCAGCCTCTTACATAATTGTTCTTTACAAGCTCAAGCAGCTTGCGCTTACTCATTACAGTATATGTCAAATTTAATCTTGCAAATTCATACTGGTGTGAATGAAAAATGCCCAATTGTTCTATAAACCAGTTATATAGCGGTCTATGTACATCAAACTCCAGAGTGCAAATTGAATGTGTAATTCCTTCAATTGAATCCGATTCTCCGTGCGCATAATCATACATCGGGTAAATGCACCATGTTGTTCCGGTTCTATGATGAGGAGTAAAATTAATCCTGTACATTATCGGGTCTCTGAACAGCATATTAGGATTTGCCATATCAATTTTTGCACGCAAAACTTTCTCGCCCTCTTTATATTTTCCCTCCTTCATCTCCCGGAAAAG
>DAIRSJ010000091.1:0-1406 GCA_036804445.1 Candidatus Egerieousia sp. | reverse complement strand
GCAGATGCTCTTTGCATGTCCAAGATGCAAATAGCCGTTAGGCTCAGGAGGAAAACGAGTCAGCACGCTCTTCACACGTCCCGTCTTCAAATCATCTTCAATAATCTCTTCCAGAAAATTAAGGGAACGTCCTTCCCCTTCATTCTTAATCTCTTCTTTCTTAGAATCTTCCATAATATTACCCGATAAACTGTTATTGCAAAGATACTATTTATCCGCCAATTTTTTATTCCAAACTGCCTGCGCCGCAAAATTGGTATATTTGCGCAATAATAAAATTGAACAGATGGTAAAATCAATGACAGGCTACGGAAAGGCAGAATGCATCCTCTCCGATAATAGCAAAGTAACGGTGGAAATTCGCACGCTTAACGGAAAAAGCGCAGACATTAATTTTAAGAGCAACTTTACTCCAAAGGATAAAGAGCTGGAAATCAGACAGTACTTAACGCAACAGCTGCACCGCGGTACAATTGATTTTTTCATTAATCAGACAGCCGGAGATTCTGCCGCACAGAAGACAATCAACAAAGAGGTCTTTGAGCAGTACTATGACCAGCTCAGACACTTGCAGGAATTTCACAAATCCGCGGGTTTTATCGGCGACGGAGAAGAACCTGTAGATGAGGCTGTTTCAGGAAGGACTCCCGACGGTTCCCGTGGTACGCGCGGCAGCTCTTTCGGCTGCTCGGACATGGTATATCCTTCACATACTTCCGACTCAATATTAATGTCGGCCGTACTTAAACTGCCGGATGTTCTGCAGACAAAAGAGCAGGTAATATCGGATGCCGACTGGCAGCAAATCAAAGAAACCATAAGTATCGCGACAGATAAATTAAACAGCTATCGTGATACAGAGGGCAAAGCTCTATATGCGGATGTGACAAAGCGCGTGGGCAACATAGAAATGCTGCTGGAAGAGGTTAAAAAGCAAGATGTTACAAGAGTTCCCGCAATAAAGGAGAGACTAAAGACAAAGATAGCTGAGGCCGCAATCCCCTCAGATCCAAACCGTTTGGAACAAGAAATTGTTTTCTATGTAGAAAAACTGGACATCAATGAGGAGAAAGTCCGCCTTGCCCAGCACTGCAAATACTTTATGCAAACCATTAACGGAGAAGCAGATACGACCACCGCTGCAACAGGTGTTTCCGGCGCCGCTGCAACCGGTACAGAAGAATATCCCGGCAAAAAACTTGGATTCATCATTCAGGAAATGGGGCGTGAAATCAACACCATAGGCTCCAAAGCCAACGACGCGGCAATCCAGAAGTTTGTAGTCCGCATGAAAGACGAACTGGAAAAAATCCGCGAGCAGAGCATGAATATACTTTAGGTCTACTCCAACGTGACAACGTTGTTTTTGCAGGAGTATTTGATAGGCATTATCAACTTCATAATCT
>DAIRSJ010000090.1:0-3979 GCA_036804445.1 Candidatus Egerieousia sp. | reverse complement strand
CAGGCGGCAAAACTTGGCGTTTTTGTTCATGCAACGGCAGGGGACTATGCAAGAGATGCAGTTGGACAGAGTTCATTAATAGCCTCGGATATAATTAATAATATCCATAGAGCTATAGAATGGTTGGCCATTGGCTAACTAAAGTGTTTTTTGCGTAATTTTGAGGCGGCCGATGTGTTCGGCCGTCTAAACTATAAACTATGTTACGCAAAAAAGGAATTTTAAGTTCCAAAATTATGGCAGTGATTGCAGCATCTGCTGCAATCTTTATGTATTCAGGATGTTCTAAGGGAGATGTAATACCCCCGACTCCAACTCCGACTCCGACTCCGACCCCGACAGTTTCTGTTGATACGGTAGTTACCCAAATGCAGTCGCAAATTTCCGGCAGAGATGTTGGAGTTTACTGTACTTATTATGGCTCCGGACTTCCCGATCCATCCTATGTTACTTATGTGAATTACGCATTTGCAGAGGTTTACGTTTCTTCAAACGTTTACAACGGATTTAAGCTGCAGGGCACCGAGGAGCGCTTTAAAAATGTTATTGCCCTTAAAAAGCAAAATCCTTCTATCAAGATAGTTCTCTCTTTTACAAATGGAGTTGCCAATTCGGATAATAAAAAGGACGGCGGATTTTCTGCAATTTCAGCAAGCGAGACGTATCGTAAAAAGTTTGCGGAAGACTGCCTTGCATTTGTTAAACAGTGGGGAATAGACGGTATTGATATTGATTGGGAATTTCCCGGACTTGCATGGAGCGCTGCCGCAGACAAAGCAAATGACACCAATAATTTTACGCTGTTAATGAAGCAGTTGCGTGAAACTTTGGGGACTTCATATTTACTTACATTTGCAGGTTACGTAAAAGATAAAGTTGCTGTTACCGGCGGTTATGAATTTATGGATATTGCTGCGGTTATGCCGTATGTGGATTTTGTAAATATTATGACCTATGACCTTGATTCCGCTCCGAATTATCACAATGCGTTGCAGGATTCCGGCTCCTATTGGGACTGTGTGCGTTCTGTTAACGCCTATAAAAACGCCGGGGCTCCAATGTCAAAACTCCGCGTGGGTATTCCTTTCTATGCACGCAAAGCATTTTCCGGAACTGATTCTGCCGTATCATATAAGAATCTGAACAAGAGCGCTGCAAAGTGGAGCTCCACCGCAAACGTGCCGTATATTCCCGAAAACGGTGCAGTATCATATAGTTATGACAATACAAAGAGCATTTTTAAGAAGGGGACATGGATGCGATCTCTTGGTATTCCGGGAATGTTCTGCTGGGAGATCAGTCAGGATGAGGCCAGCCATACTTTGCAGTACGCAATGTGGAATGCAACTATGAAATAGTAATTAAAGCATATGAAAAAAGTTTTTATTTCTGCTCTTGTAAGAAGTAATTTAATCTTGCTCCTCTTTTTATGCGGAGTTACGGCTGTTGCAAAGCCGAGGATTACAATAATTGCAACCGGGGGCACAATAGCAGGTGCAGCCGGTTCATCCGTAAATGACTCTTACAAGCCTGCACAGTTATCTGTACAACAAATAGTTGCAAGCGTTCCAGGTATAGATGTTCTTGCGGAAATAAATACAATTCAACTTGCAAATATTGCAAGTCAAAATATTACGGAAGATGTTTGGCTGACTCTGAGAAAAACAATTGACTACCTGTTTTCAAATAATTTGGCGGACGGTGTTGTTGTTACTCACGGTACGGATACGATGGAGGAGACGGCCCTATGAATCTTTACAATGCCGTTGCTAAAGGCATTTCTGTTGTAAGAAGTTCCAGAATTCCAAAAGGCGGAGTTGATAAAAATGCAGAGGAGTATTCGGAAAAAGTTCCGGTATGTTATAATCATTCTCCCCGGACTGCAAGGATTCTGTTGATGCTTGCGCTTACGCAAACATCTAATCCTAAGGATATTCAGGAATTGTTTGAACAGTAACAGAATAGGTGTGCTTTTCATTATTTTCTGTTGATATCAGTTAATTTATTCAGTTATGAAAAAGTTGTTTTTACTCTCATGCGCGCTGTTGTTTGTCTCCTTTTCTTTTGATTATTCATCGGCACAATCTGTAGCTAAGTCTGCCTGCAAGTCTGAGAGTCAGAATAATAATGACAATAAAGAATATTTGAAATTTCTTTATGATTATATGCCGCTCGGCGACAGGGCGGATTATGATACGTCATTCTTTAAGGCACAGGTAAAAACAGCAATTCAAGCGCGCCAAACTTTTAGATGGGGAAAACAAATTCCGGAGGAAATCTTTAAACACTTTGTTCTTGTTTATAGAGTGAACAATGAAAATCTGGATACTGCAAGAATGGTGATGTTCAATGCTTTGCGTGAGCGTTTTGCAAAGATGGAAAAGGAAACGGGCAAGCGGCTCTCCATGTACGATGCTGCGCTGGAAGTTAATCACTGGTGTCATGAACATATGAATTACAGGGCGTCCGACGGGAGAACATCTTCCCCTTTGGCTTCTATGAAAACTTCATGGGGACGTTGCGGGGAGGAGAGCACTTTTGTCGTAACTGCATTAAGGGCCGCATGCATTCCCGCAAGACAATGCTATACTCCGCGATGGGCTCATACAGATGACAATCATGCGTGGGTAGAAGTGTGGATTGACGGAACATGGTACTACATGGGGGCTTGCGAGCCTGAGCCAAAATTAAATATGGCCTGGTTTACCGCACCTGCAAAAAGAGCCATGATGGTAAATACTACTGTTTTTGGAAGATACAGCGGTAAAGAGGAGGTTAATTTCGCACATCCGCTTTATTCTAAAATTAATCTTCTTTCAAATTATGCTCCCGTTAAGAGATTGAGGATTAGGGTTGTAGAAAATGCAGGTGTTAATAAGGGAAGTCGCAGGCAGGCGGAAATGAGAGCTGTAAAAAATGCAGAGGTCAGTTTTGGACTTTACAATTATGCGGAGTATTACCCTCTTGCAAAAATTAAGACGGACAATGAAGGCTTTGCTTCTTTAACCACCGGCTACGGAGATTTGGTTATATGGGCTGCCAAAGGGGATAAATATGCTCAAAAACAAGTGTTTGCGGCCGATACGCTGGTAACTGTCGAGATTAAAAAAATAGTTAAAAAAGAGTATGAATACTCTATGATGCTCACTCCGCCGCGTGAATTGCCTATAGATATTGTTGATCCGGAGCTGGAAAGGGAAAATAGCAGACGCCTTGCTTATGAGGACTCTTTAAGGAATGCTTATGTTGCAACTTTTGCAGATTCTGCATACATAGAGAAAGAGGTTAAATATTTTAATGCCGGATTGCTAACTTATGAACATGATCCAAAGCACCCGGCGTCGCATCCGGAAATTGCTGAATATGATGCCGGTATAAGATATTTACTAAAGATGTCTTGCGGAAATTATAAAGAAGTTAGAAATCTGATTCATTTTGGGAGCAAGCAGGGGGTTGATATTTTAAAAATGGTTTATGATAAAGATTTGCGGGATTTGAAGAGTGATGTTATAATGGATCATTTAAGAGCGGCCATGGCGTTTGATACTCAAGATAAGATATCCGAATACATATTAAACCCCCGTATTCAGCTGGAGATGATTACTCCGTGGAGAAGTTTTTTGCAAAAGTATTTTAGCTTCCAAGCTGCTGGTTTTAAGAGTAATCCCGCAAACGTATCTGCGTGGATAAACAATAATGTAAGGCTTAATAATTCTGATAATTATTATGGTATTCCAATCTCACCGGAAGGCGTGATTAAAATTAAAGAGGCGGATATGACATCTATGGAGATTTTGTTTGTGGCTATTTGCAGAAGTTTTGGCATAGAGGCAAGATACGAGTGGGCAACCGGTAAGGCACAGTATAGAACGGCTCCGGAGGCATCATGGAAATATGCTGATATAAAAGGTGTTACCTCCAATGTTAAGAAAAAAGTCAGACAAATTGACGAGCAAAATAATTGTACTCTTATAGTGGA
>DAIRSJ010000089.1:0-4039 GCA_036804445.1 Candidatus Egerieousia sp. | reverse complement strand
GCGGAGCTTGAAACATTGGATGAAAATATGCGCGGTTTTACGCAGGCTATGAAGAATAATTCTGAGTTCCTTAACAGAATGAATGATGTTATTCAAAAGTCCAAAGACATAGCATACCTGTCATACGGAGATGTGAAAAATGGTTCTGTTGACCAAAATAAGGTCCAAAATGCCAGAAAGGAGTATAAAGTGGCTGAAGACAATCTTCTTGATCTGAAAAAATCGCTTCAAATTAAAAATTACACAAAAGACGGAGTTGCTGCGCCCGATTTCATAGACAGGTGGTTTAAGGCCCAAATTGATAATGCAAGGAGCGATGCGGAACTTAAGGTGATGGAGCAGAGATCCAAGTATATTGATAATATTTACGTGCATTTTTCTCCTATTGGAACAACGCTAAAGAGAAAAGAGAGAGAGATTAATTTTGAGGAACAGGTCTATCTGTCAGATTTAATGGGTTTAAACAATGCAAAACTTCGCAGGAAGAGTTTACAGGTTAGCTCATCTTCTCTTAAGATATTAAATCCGCCGGATTTCCCTATTTCTCCTCTACCTTCGAAACGCAAAATGATCCTGATCTTAACATTTCTCGGGTCGGCGGTATTCATAATAGCAATCATGTTGATACTTGAAATTTTAGATAGGTCTCTTAAGGATAAATTTAAGGCAGAATATATTACCAAGGGAGCGGTTCTTGCTGCCTTTCCCGCGAATTCTAAATTTAAATACAGGATGTATAACAGACAGTCTGAGGATGCTGCAATTCAATATCTTGCAAATGGTATTATGAATAACATCCATAGAGATAATGCAAAGAGGCCGCTTCTTATAAATTTCTTGAGCTCTTTCAGTGGAGAGGGAAAGCGATATTTGACTGAAAAATTAATAGTATACTGGGAAGCGTCCGGCTTGCAAATAAAAAGACTGGTTTCCGGTGACGATTTTTTGCCGGATTCAAAGGAGTATGTATTTGCTGAGATTAACAAAGTATTTGATTCTTATTCAGCTTTTGATATATTGCTTGTAGTACATCCAGAGCTGGCAAAGAGTCCAATTCCTGAGACCTTTCTGAAAGCATCCAGTCTCAATTTATTTTTTGTGAATGCTAACAGAGTGTGGAGTGATGCAGACCAAGTTTTGCTAGATAACATTACTCGCAATTTCGGCAAATCTAATACTATGTTAGTTTTAACTAACGCAGAAAGAGATGCAGTTGAAACATTTACCGGTATGCTTCCTCCTCATACTTTTTGGAGGAAAATAAAGTTTAAGTTACTTCAGATGGGAACGGGAGCATAGTGCTATTTATGGCTAACGGTGTAAATAATATGACTGGCGCTGGCAGCGGCTCGTATGCATCAAAAATCGTAGGGGTTGTTTTATTGTTGTCATTTGTTTTCTTTGCATGCGTAGTGCTGTGGAAACTGGAATTGAGTTTGACTTTTGCTTTTTTTGTTCCGGTTGCGATACTTTTGGTTTTGATTTTTGTTCGAGCGCCTAAAACCTATGCAATTATATTATTTTCACTGTTTTATCTATTTGCAGGTATCGGAAGGTATTTACCTGCTGTCAAACTGGGAATAGTCTTTGACGTCGGACTTGTTGCTTTTACATTTATTTTATTTTTTGCAACACTGTTTGGAAAAATTGTTTGGAAAAATTCAATGAACGTTGCATCATTGCTTACACTGATATGGCTGATTTATTGTTTTTTTGAACTGTTTAATCCAAGAGTGGTTTCTACAAATGCATGGTTAGTAGCGGTAAGGTGGGCTGCGATTTATTATTTTATTGTAGTGTTTTTTACGCCGTTGGTTATCAATCAAACTAAGGACGTTAAACATTTCGTACACGTATGGGCAACTCTCACGGTCTTTGCCGTGCTATGGATTCTTAAACAGAAATATATCGGACTTGACAAATACGAATCAATTTGGTTGGCGGATCCTATCATTAGCAATACGCACGTACTTCCTTATGGAATCAGGTACTGGTCATTGTTTACTGATGCGGCAAATGCGGCGGCTTGTCTCGCTCTTTCATCAGCATTTTTTGGAATTCTGATGTTCTTTACCGATAGTAAAAAAGAGAAAATATTGTTTGCATTTATCGCAATTTTATCTCTGTGGAGTTCACTGTTCACCGGGACAAGAAGTCACTTTGTTATTCCTTTTTGCGCATTATTTGTATTAATTATTTGTGCTAGAAATAAAAAATTAGTTTTTGGGTCTGTAATTACAATTGTAGCTCTTATTGCTTTTTTTAGAGGCACAAATATAGGTGACAGCAACCGGTATATTTGGAGAGCGCGGTCCGCATTTTTTTTCAACCAGGATGCCTCGTACCTTGTCCGCCAGAAGAATCACGCGAAAATCAAAGCTTATATGGCGGGTAAACCTTTTGGTATAGGTCTTGGACTTGCCGAATGGAAGGCAAAGAGGTTTGTCGGGACTTCAGTCATGGCGGAAGTTAATACCGATTCCTGGATTTATACTCTTTTTGTTGAGACCGGTATAGTTGGGGTTTTATTGTATGTGGCTATATATCTGTATTTTATAATTTACGGAATTTGGATTTCATTATTTAAGCTAAAAACAAAATATGTCCGAGGTATTGCAATTGCATCAACGGGCGGCATTGCCGGAATGCTTGCATCATCGTATGGCAATGAGATACTTACGCAGTTTCCCAATGGTATTATAGTGTTCGTGCTGATTGCATTGATTTTTGCTTGTCCAAATTTGGATAAACTCAGTATAGAAGAGGGTAAGGGATCGGATTACGTTAAGGGTGATTCTGACAACGGGACTAAAGGCTCATATTGAACGTGTTAAATATGTCGTTGATATCTTTAATAACAGTTAATTACAATGGTTTGTCCGATACTTGCAATCTTATAAGTTCGGTCTATTCTGTTTTTGGCGGGGATGACGTTATTATTGGCAGCGAGTCTTTTAATATTGAAATAATCGTTGTAGATAATAGCAAAGAATCTTCTGATTCAAGGGCTATTGCGGCAATTTATCCAGATGTGATTGTTGTCAGAAATTCCACTAATTCCGGTTTTGCATCCGGAAATAACTTGGGGTTAAAATATGCGCACGGTGATTATATCTTGTTCATTAATAACGATGTACAGCTAAGGGATGATTCATTAACATTTTTATTACGGCGGGTATCATCATCGCCAAAAATTGCAGGGGCCTCACCAAAGATTCTTTATTCTCGTGATTCTAAGACTATTCAATATGCCGGGTATACTCCTCTTACCAAAATTACTTTGAGGAATAAAACTATAGGATTAGATGAGATTGATTGCGGAAAATACGATACCGCTCACAGCGTTCCATACTTTCATGGTGCTGCTTTCCTGGTTAAAAAAGAAGTTGTTGATAGAGTCGGCGGATGGCCGGAATGCTATTTCCTTTACTATGAGGAGTTGGATTGGAGTATGCAAATAAGACGTTTTGGATACGAACTTTGGTATGAGCCTAAGTGTGTAGTTTATCATTCCGGAAGTGCAACTATTGGAGTTAATTCACCGATACAGGTATTCTATATGACCAGAAATCGAATGATATTTGCTAAAAGAAATTTGTCCAAATTCAACGCATTCTTAAGTATCTTGTACCAGAAGTGCATTGCCGTACCAAAACAATGTGTTAAATTTGCTTTACAAGGGAGATTTGCCCTTGTATCTACTTTGATTAAAGCATGTTGTCATATAAATAATGAAGGAAAGGTAAATTATAATTTGTAATATATAAATGCCAAGTTATCTGCACATATTTGATACTGTGTTGTTTGTGTTACTGGGGTTGTCGGTGGCATATATTTTCTTATTTTCTTTGTTTTCAATTAGAGAAGGAACTGTAAAGTACTCCAAATCTTCAAAGAATTACAAGTTTGCAGTTTTTATTCCTGCTTATAAAGAGGATAATGTTATAGAAGAGTGTGTGAACTATTTGCTTTCACAAAACTACCCTAGAGAATATTTTGAGATTATTATTATTGCCGACTCTATGAGTGATGATGTGTT
>DAIRSJ010000088.1:0-4155 GCA_036804445.1 Candidatus Egerieousia sp. | reverse complement strand
CTTCAACAACCAATCAAAGATTATTTAAAATTTCCGGCGGTGCGGTTACCGTTATTAAATTTTCTGAAAAAAATATTCCCGCATCAGAATAGTAGTACAAAATATGCGGCGACGTAAGCATCTTATTTTTAGCGTTATATAATTGTTGTTCGGAATTCGAATTTATTAAAGATCAAGTAATAGAGTTGTTACTTGATTTTTTTGTTATACATTTGTCGCTGCAACGGTTCAACGTTTCCGCATTTTGTTGGGGACAATGATTAAAAGGGAATCGGGTGTAAATCCCGGACAGTTCCCGCTGCTGTGAGTTCCAGTCTTTTTTTAAAGATGTGATATTCGGGCACTCTTTGCCACTGGTTGTTTTAACCGGGAAGGCGCCTGAAAGGAACAAGTCAGAAGACCTGCCGATGTTATTACGGATTTACAGCCCGCGGGTGAATGGGCCAAAATCAAAGTTTAGCATCTGTGCTTTTTGCTTTTGCATTAACAGGTTCCGGCATTTGTTTGCTGTTGTTTGCTGTATTTCCGTAGAGTTGTTTTGAGACAAAACCTATGAAATATTTTTTTGCAAATGAAAGTAAAACTATGCTACACAAAATCCATGCTGCTGCTATTTGCAGTCTTGCTGGGATTTTCATCATGCTCTAAAGAGAATGATGAAAAACTCCGTGAACCTCAGATTACCCTGGATTCAAAGGAGGGAACATATATGGTTAAGGTGGGGAAAACCATAACCATTACGCCGACTTATGAGAATGTTGACGGGGCTGTATATGTTTGGAAACTGGACGGTAAGGTTATAGGCAATAATCCCGCTCTCACTTTTTCCAGTAATGAAGTAGGCCAATATTATCTCTCTCTGATTGTTATTACAAACGCCGGAGAAGTATTTAAAGATGTAACCGTCACGGTCGCTTCTCTTGTTCCTCCGACAATTTCCATGATTGTTCCGGAAGACGGTTTTAAAATTATCAAGGGGGGAGTGCTTGCTCTAAATCCAACGGTACAGGGAGACTCTACCGCGACAAAGTTTGAATGGACTGTAAATGGTTCATCTTCTGCCTCTACAAAGAGCTATGATTTTTCCCAATCAACTGTCGGGACTTACACTGTAAAACTTGTCACATCAAATGAAGATGGCAAAGACGAGCTCTCTTTTAAAGTACAGGTTTGCAACGCGGCAGACCTTCCTTTTTCTTGGACGTTTGATCAGACAACATGCAATATGTCTTTAGGGAGAACTATTCGCATTAAGGCGTGGGATATTGTGAATGATTTTGGCGGAACTTATACTTGGAGTGTTGACGGAACCCCAAAACAAGCAGGCAGCCAAACGTATTATTTGTTTACGGGCTCAAGTGTTGGAAAACACAAGGTTACGGTAAAGATGAAAAATGCGTATACGGAGGAGTCTCAAGATATAATTGTTAATGTTTGTCCTGCAGAGGGAACATATCAGAGGCCGGTTACTGCATCAAGCAGCAAATTGTCAAGCAAAGTTTATGAATTTATGGCTGCGCCGGGGCAATTTACAAATCAAGGATATACGGCTACTACAATGGAACAGGCAATTGAGTATGCAACGCAGTGTCTTGACCAACAAGCGTATGTTTCTCTTGGAGGGTACGGCGGATATCTTGTTGTAGGATTTGACCACAGTGTTGTTAATGACGGAAGTTATAATCTTGAGATTTTAGGTAATTCATTTGCAGGTTCCTCTGAGCCGGGAATTGTTTACGTAATGCAAGATGAGAATGGTAACGGATTGCCGGATGATACATGGTATGAGCTTGCAGGGAGCGAAACAGCAAAAGGTAATGTCACCTATGATTATTCATTGACTTACTATAAACCGTCATCTCCTGGAATGAATACGCAATGGAAAGATAATAAGGGAAATACGGGCACGGTAGATTATAACGGTTTTCACAGACAAGATTATTATTATCCATCTTGGGCACCAAAAAATACCCTTACCTTCCACGGTACGTGCCTGCCTGCAAATAGTAAGGAAACATCTCCGGGGTATTGGTATAATACAGAATATGAGTGGGGCTATGCAGATAATTTTAGTCCAATTGACAGACTCACGACAGATATAAACTATGGCGCCGCAGCTAACGGAAATCATTTTAGAATTTCTGATGCCATAGATTACAAAGGAAATCATGTTGAGCTGAAATATATTGATTTTGTGAAAGTTGCAACCGGGGTAAACAGCAAGGCCGGATGGCTTGGAGAGGTATCTACGGAAGTATTCCAGGTTAGAGATTTTAATATTATTAAAAGTCAAATCAAATCAAATAGGGGGAGATAATTATGAAAAAGCATTATATTTTGTCATTGATTATTTTATTTGTTGTATCGCTTTCTATTGCAGGATGTCAAGAGAAGGATTCTATTTTCTCCGGAGATGAGATGAGCATTGTTGAGTTTTCTCTTACTCAGAACGGAGTTAAATATCCGGCGGCAATTGAGGGAAATGACATAACGGTAACAGTGCCTACCACAGTCAATATGTCCGGCGCGGAGGCTTCATATACGTTAAGTGAACATGCTGAGTTATTACCTGATCCGTCAACAGTTACAGCTTGGGAAGAAGAGCAGGTATTTAGAGTGCAGAGCCAGAATAAAAAGTGGAATACATTTACGTACCATGTTAGACATTCGGATATTGCCAGTGAGGGTAACGTAGTTTTATCAACGCAGGCGGAAGTTGATGCTTTTGCGGATAAGAAGATAAATGCAATAAACGGGAATTTAATTATCGGTTCTTCTTCCGCAAACCAGGATGATCCGGTAAATAATGTTAACATGCTTAAAAGCATTACCTATGTAAGATATAATATTGTGATTAACAGCTCATTTGCCGGTACAGATTTGGACGGACTTTCAAATATTACAAAGGCAAATGGACTGTACATTGGTGATAAAAGTAAGGAAATCAAGACTGCGCGGGCATTTACTGCAAATTTTACAAATTTGACGGATGTGGGTGCCGTTGTTATTAATTGCGACAGTATTCAAACTTTCTCCGTGCCGAAACTTAAGAGCGCGGATGATTTATATTTAAATGCACCGTCCCTTGGCAGCGCGGATTTTTCTGCATTTGAAGAGTGTAACGGAGATTTGTACCTGTCGGGAATAATAGGAAATTCAATCACAGAAAAAAATTCAAACTTTAGTCTTACATCTTTAGAATTTCCCTTGCTAAAAAAAGTTGACGGAACATTTACAATGTATAATTTCTGGGGCCTTAAAAAATTAAGTATAAATATGTTGACTGAGGTAGACGGTGATCTTAACTTCAGGTATATACGATATATTCCAACAATCTCGCTGCCAGCGCTTGCAACAGTTGGTGGAAAATGTAATATTGAGGCTAATGACGGGATGAAAACTTTTTCTGCTCCTGTTTTAAAAAGCGCGACCTCTTTTTATCTGGCGAGCGTCAATATTTATTCTACGCATTTGAAATGTATAGAGCTGGATTCTTTTGAATCTTCAGATGGAGATTTTACGATAAAATATGCCGGATCTCAGTCGATTTCTTTGCCAAAGTTGGCTAAGGTGGGAGGACAGTTTACGCTTGATAACATGGCTCTTGTGGAGACAATTACCAATCCTTCTCTTGCAAAGTGCGGTAAAATAGAATTGACGGGAAACCAGATGCTTAAAGAGTATTCTCTTGGCAAACTGGATTCTTTGCAGGTTTTAAACGCCAGCGGATTGAATTCTTTGAGCATCCTGTCCGCACCTGAGCTTGTTTATGCTAAAACAGTGTCAATCAAAGGAGTATATTCAATGCAAGAATTAAATTTTTCAAAGCTAAATAGGGTAGATGGTAATTTTACTTTTTACGGAGGCAATTCTTCTAGTGATGCGTCAAAGGCGGTTATTACAAATTTGAACGGGCTTTCTTCTTTGACAAATGCGGGAAGGATAGACGTGCGTTATGCTTCTTCTTTGGTGGATTTTACCGGATTTAAACATGTTATTCCCAATATAGTATCTACAAAATGGAATGTTAGTAACTGCGGGTATAATCCATCTTATCAAGATATGGTTGATGGAAAATATAAAAACTAAAATCTGAGAAATATGAAAAAAAATATATTAAAATTTTCCCTATTTGCAGCATCCATATCATTGTTG
>DAIRSJ010000087.1:0-4187 GCA_036804445.1 Candidatus Egerieousia sp. | reverse complement strand
GTACCGCCTCCCTTAAAATTCCGGTCTTTTGTACCATAGGCGGAGTAAAGCATGAATCTCCATTTCTTGCTTAAATCATCTGTCGTACGGGCTCCCATCTGGAACCTGGCTCCCTCTAAATTATTGAAACTAAACACTTTAAAGTAAGGTCCAAAACCGACGTATTTTGTATTGTGGTAGCCGTTGAAAACGGTATTAAGCATCGTATAAATATTTTTGTACAGCGGAACATTTTTTATTGAGTCCACCATCTTGTAAATATTGCTCTCTTTTGCGGTCAAAGCATAAGGCCTCACCTTATCCCAGTAAGACTCATCATTGTTTAAAACGTTTCCGTCAACAATTACGCTTGTGTTTACTTTAGCCACGCTATCAGGGGGTTGCGTGTTAAAGCGCGGCCGCAGGTAATCAACCTGTCTGCGTCCCAAAAATGAAATCATCTTGGAGGAATCCCGGAGCGTAACGGAGAAATCTGCATAAATTTTATCCTGCTTAAAGAACCAAACCGAATCCGCAAATTTTCCGACAGATTTGTTCTCACCTGCATTGCCACCGGCAACTCTCTCATTCTCAACATCAATAACCAAGTCTCTAATCCAATTGACATTAGAGCCTTTCTTAAGTTTTGCGTGTATTTCTTTTAACGCAAAATCTTGGGCATCTATTGACATCTCTCCGTCAAATACGGGAGAAGAGACAAGTTTGGACGGATGGTATCTTATTTTGTAAGTCTTCCTGCCATCTATCACCGTACTGTCAATCAAATAGTAATTGTAGTAAATAGTCCCCGCGGAGGAGATAGGAGAAGGCAGCTGCACCCCAAAAATGTCTATGTAATTATTATAAAAATTAGTCTTGACATTCATATTGCCGGTAAACTGCGCCAGAGTATATTCATCTTTTATGCCAGATATCTTGCTGGCCTTTATTACCTCTTTGTTCACAGCCGGATTCTTTTGATGATAAAAATGAGAGTCGGCTTCTGATATCATGACCGGCAAATACGGCTGTCCGGAAACAACGGAAGTGTCCATGTAATTGAAGACAAAACCAAATTTTTCTCTCAACACCTTGTTTTTTATTTGCTCTTCCGCATTTGTCAGATCCAGCTCCATTTTGCTGTAAACATCACAGTCGTAATTGTCTCTCTCTTCCGGATTGTTTCTGTATTTATTATCATCCGTTCTCTTAAGAATAGAGCGGACATAGTGATCATCCGGCTTTACAACAATAGCACTAAGATTTGTAACCTGCTCATTAAGAGCAAAATTAACTTCTTTGAATCCTCCTTTAACTATTGGAAACTCCTGTTGGTCATAACCAATGATCATGGCGCAAAGTATTCCGTCCGTGGGTTTACGCGTCTCCATTGTATAGTAACCGTCCAAATCCGTTGAGACACCTATGGTTGTGTTCTTAAAAAACACACTTACAAATGGGATTGACTCTCCCGTTTTTGCATCAGTCACACGCCCCTTAACTTTTGTGGTTTGAGCCACAGAAATGTCTGACAATAAAAATATTACGCCAACAAATAAAATCAGCGCCGGCAAAAATTTCCTCTTTTTATTCCCTATATATTTTCTTATCAATAACATTCCACTCTTCTCTTTTTTATCATACACAAAGAGCACTCTTTCTTGCTGCAAAACAGAATCAAAGCAACAACTCCGATCTTTGAGCCTCTTTAGTCCAGCAATTTTTAATCCACAAATTTTCCCCCCCTTTCAAATATCCAACCTAAGGTCCAGACCATCCGTTGCGCTCTTTAATCCAATAAGCGCAGAACATGTTAAAAATGAGGTTATTGATACGCCAAGGACTCCGTGCAGATTTAAATTCTGTCCGGTAAAAAACAAGTTCGGAATTGGCGTTTTTGGCGCAAGAAATGTTCCAAGCAGGTTATTATAGTCTTTTCTAATTCCGTAAGCCGCACCTTCCACAGTTCCCGTATAATTCATGTATGTGAGAGGAGAACTGGTGCAGATGCTGAGTATGGAATCTTTCAAGCCGGGTATACATCTCTCTGCCAGTTCAATGCACTCCTCAGCCTTTCTCCTTTTTAAATCCTTATAATCTTCTCCCCTTCTCCCGACAGTTGTATCTTTCCATTTTTCAACCTCAGAAAAACTCATCGGGGCAAGCAAGTCTATAATTTCTGCATAGGCCGCATCGCCTGTTGCTGCGGGGCTGCAAGCAGATATACTGTCGTGATAATTATGAGGAACTTGATAGCTTATTAATATTCCGCGCACTTTTCCCCTCAGGTTTTCCGCAATATCCCAAGGAGAATTTATCTCAGGGGAGTAGTAATAAATATTCTTGTTCCTATAGGGTATGCATCCGTGTTTGAGAGCCAAATTTACAGTAAACATACCGTAAGTTTCTCCAAGATTTTTTATTCTGTGACGGAAAATCGGACGCACTAAATGCGCATCCTTGATTAAATCAAGCGTTACTTCCGGATGCAAATCTGATATAAAATTATCTGCACTTATCTTTTCCTTTTTACCTCTGCTTTGGAGGGCGTCCCCGTTTGTCTGCAAAATTTCAATTTCACATATTCTGCCGCCTCTCTCTATAAGCCTGGAAACAGGAGAATTTGCAATAATTTCTCCACCCATTTTCTTAATTTCCGCAGCCAAAGAGTATGCAATCATTGAGCCCCTTCCGCAAAGACGCCATGCGCTTTGAACAAAAGAACTGTTGATTTGGGCAAAAATATAGAGAGGAAGACTATCTCGGTACAGTTCCAATTTAAGAGAATCTCCGCTTAAAACATTTAACAACTCTTCATTCTTAATTGTATCATGCAAAAATCCGTAAGCAGAATCTGAAAAAAGCCTGGCGCGAAAATCCGCATTCTCTTCATGAGACATTAGAGAACCCGTGATCTCTTCTCCAACAGATTTTAAGAAGAAAGAATATCTGTCAAGCGCCGCTTTTTCTCCCGGAAAATATTCCCCGAGTCTGCCGGCAAAATTTTCATAACCGTTTGCAAGCAGGTAAGATTTATCTTTTAGAATTACCTCATTATAACCCTCGGTATCCAATTGATGCCAGGGTAAATCCATAAGATGAAAATAAGAAAATATATTATGAAGTATCTGCCCCTTCCCGAGTCCGCCCACATAGTGGAATCCGGTATCATACTCATTATCACCGCGTTTAAAACTTTGCAGGCATCCGCCAAGAGAATGATTCTTCTCTACAACACAAACACTTTGACCGTGTCTTGCCAAAATATATGCACATTCAAGGCCCCCAAGTCCGCTTCCTATTACAAGCGTATCAAATTTTCTCATAAGCAAACACGCCAAAGGAGGGAAACGGTTTGGAAATCTCCTTCTCGCACTGCATTTTCCCTTCCAAGAGTGCAAATATTAAAAAAAAACCGGAACAATATAAAAGACCGCCATGTGCTCTTTAAAAAAGCTGCAGGCGGCCAATATGAATTTTATCATTGTGTAAAAACAAATCTACTCGCTTTCAATTCTTTCAAGCACAAAATCATACAATTTTGTAAACGTCTTAATTTTAACAATTTCCGTCCCCTTGATTTTAACGTTGAAGGTCTCTTCCATAAGGGCGACAAGGTCTACAAGACTAAGGCTGTCCAGATTAAGAGTTTTTTTAATGTCGGCGTCCGGGGTAATAACACTCTCATCCACTTCAAACTCTTCCGCCAGAACACTTTTTGCTTTTGCTTCAATCTCTGATTTTGTCATCTCAATATTTTTTTAGATCAATTTGATTTATTTGCTTCTAATTATAATTTGCTACAAATTCTTTAACACAAGCGTAGAATTTGTACCGCCAAAGCCAAATGAATTTGAAATAAATATGTCAAAGTGTGCATCCAACCTTTTGGCAGGAATATTCAACTTTTCAGAATCCTCATCCGGCGTTTCAAAATTAATATTTGCCCCGATGAAGTTATTCTTCATCATAAGCATGGAATATATCACTTCACTTGCTCCCGCCATCCACATTTCATGTCCGGTTTGTGATTTGGTAGAAGTCACGGGAGGCATATGGTCTCCAAAAACTTTGAAAATAGCCTTTGCCTCATTTTGGTCACCTACAAGTGTACTTGTAGCGTGAGCATTTATGTATCCTATCTCTTTCTTCTGGATATCGGAACGCCTGATTGCCATCTCAAGAGAACGAACAGGACCATCTACATT
>DAIRSJ010000086.1:0-4232 GCA_036804445.1 Candidatus Egerieousia sp. | reverse complement strand
GAACTTGTATCTCCTTCCGGCGGTTTTTTTGTTAACGGAAAGTGCCTGGAAAAATTATCTGTCATCAGCGTAAATACCGTACAATCACAACATCAGGTAAGTACGCCAAACTGCACAAGTGGTTTGAATGGTGACGGCAAGTATTTATCATTCAGAATGTTGAGGCAAAGCAGTTTGAACGGGATATATATGAATATATACTCTCTGTCGGGAGAAAAAGAAATGAGCAGAAGGGATATCGGAACTTTTGAACTGGGCAAATATCTTAAAGATTCAGATTACGATATGGAGGCAATCGGTTTAAAAGATATTGATATACTGATAGACATGAGCTCTCTGTTGGCAACGGTAAAGATTGGTGACTGGATGATTACGGTGCCTGTAACAATTGATTTTTAAAAATTGAACTGTGAAAAATAAATTATATAATGTTTCTATTGCAATTGTTCTTGCAATTGCGATTGGTCTGGCATTGATAGCTGCAGCCGTTTCCGGATGTGCAAAAGAATCGGAGAATGAGTCTGTTAAAAGGACAGCCGACAATAATGCGGTTGTAAATGTTTCATTTTTTCTTCCGAAGGCTTCATGGACTAAAGTGCTTAGCGTAAGCCCGGCTCAGGTATCAAATGTAAATGTATATGTTTGTAATACTCAGGGACAAGTAGTTAAGAGTAAATATCTTGTAGGAGCTCTTTCTCTGTCCGTCCCGATTCAGAAAGGTGCCGCCTATAACATCTATGCAATCGCAAATGCAGGCAAAGAGATGATTTTAAAAGATACGTCTGAAATATTGAACAGCACTTTCAACGTATCGTCGGCTTCCGCACTTGCAGATGCCTCAGGCGGTGTTATCATGTCCGGAAAAGCAGGCCCGATTATCTTGTCCGACGGCATTTTTGTTCCAATTACCTTAACAAGAGGAATAGCAAAAGTTATTCTTAAAGGAGATAAGAGTTCTTTAAACTCCGGTGTCACAATCGGTATTAGCAGCGCAACACTTAAAAACGTTCCAAAGAGCGTGAAACTTTTTAAGGCGGGCAAAGCTGCTTCTGCTTCTGAGGTGATGGAGGGTGATGTGATTTCAGGCAGTGACCTTGCAAATTTTTTCTCCGACGGGATAACTTTTTATATGTTTGAAAATATGCAGGGTACGCTGTTGCCTTCAAATACGGACCAAACTCAAAAAGTGTGGCCGAACGGAAATTCGTACTCAAACATTTGCAGTTATATTCAGCTTAATGCGAGTTATGCATCTTCAAAACATTCCGGTCATCTGCTTTATAGATTCTATCTTGGAAAAGACATGACCACAAATTTTGACGTTGAAAGAAATACGCAACATACAATTACCGTCTTATTTGCCGGAGAAGGTTCCGTTGATGAGAATACATGGAGAGTTGATACAGAATTGCTTACGGACCTGGTAACATCTGTCTCCCTGTCTCCGTCAAAACTTGAATTTGCCGGTTTGGGGGAAACTCTGAAACTCACTGCATCTATTATGCCTCTTACGGCTTCCGACAGGTCTTTGATATGGAACTCATCAAATATTTCAATAGCAACTGTTGATCAAAATGGTAATGTGACTTCCCGGGGAATAGGCAATTGTACAATAACTGCTACCAGTTGTGACGGAGGAAATATAAGCGCGTCTGCATCCGTGTCAGTTGTGGCAGGTGAGATTTCATTTCCTTCCGGGCCCGGAAGCATGTATGACGGGGAGACTTCAAATATTACCTGGGCGAAAATAACTCCTGCTACCGCAGTGCCGGCTGTTACAAGCAGCAACGCATCAGTGGTTTCCGTGGTTTCATCGGCATCGGGCGGTGTGATGGTAAAAGCGCTGAAGCCCGGGAATGCGGTACTGACAGCAAAGCTGGGAACTTCAACTTCTTCCTATACAATTAATGTGGAAGAGTTAAAGGTTGTGTTTACAACATCTTCAACTTCAAATGTTTACTTAGGCTTTAATACTGCGGTAGGGTATAGTATTTCACCCTCTAGAGCCGGCGGACTTAAGCTAAAATGGGAATATGCGGATCAAACTCGCGACGGGTCTTTTTTTGTTTTTTCTAATACAACCTCGGGATGTACGGTGCGCGGTACGGCGGAGTCAACTTCCTCTGTGCCAACTCATACTATTAAAGTGAGCTTTGCGGATTTTCCAAATAAAAACTTTACAAAGAGCATTAAGGTTTTGCCGGCAATTAAAATTACAGAGAGCAATATAAATTTGCTTGCCAATGCTTTTGTCACAAAGGCAACGGGACACACATATTCTGATATCGCTTATGAGCATTATGTTCATTGTCAAACGGATTCAAGGGCTGCAATTACTTGGAATACAAGTCATCCTGTTCTGCTGCCCGTTACCTCTTCCGGTAAATTGTACACCGATGCCTCCACTTATGCTAACGGAATTTATACTGTTTATGCGAGTGTTACGGACGATGTCGGAACGGTTCACCGGGCAACGGCCCTGTGCACTGTTTGGGAGGAAATAAATGTTCTTGGAATAAGTGAATATTCTCAAGAGGGGGAGGAAGACGGATACCCGTATTTTACTATCAGTAAAACAATAGATACTAAATCACCTCAAGACGGCAAACTGATTAAATGTATTGGTGACAATTGTATTTCATCGCCTGATTTTCAAACAATGACGCTGACTCATATTCAAGGAGCTGTCGGTGACCCTTCTTATGAAATTGATTATACCATTTTTACATTTGAAAATCCCTTTGATTCCAAGAGTACTATTCTGGGTTATAAATATAGATATTACATAAGCGATATCTCCTGGATACAGTAAAACAGTCCGGTGATGGATCGGCTTTTTTGTGATTAGATTCAGAATAATGATTTTGGATTTTTACGGGGTTTGCCCCAAACCGACATTTATTTGATTTTAAATTTCTCTTTGTTTTTGTCCAGTTCTTTATAAATGCCGCTCTTAAAAGTGACAATTTTCCTCTCTTTACACAAACGTGTTTCTCCTTTCTCGTTGCAATTTATTGCGTTAATAATTGCTTTTGCTCCTTTTGCCGGGCTCTTTGTGAAAGGACGAAACAGCTTGTCAGCCAGCGAGTCATACCACTTGTGCATTGTTATCATTTTAGTGTTGACTGCGCCCGGATCTGCTGCAATTGCTCTTATATTGGAATGTTGCTTAAGCATCTTGCGGTTTAAAGCAATTGTAAACAATGCAAGGCAAAGCTTGGACCTGCCATAGTTTTTTAAACTGTTGAATTTTCTATCATCTCCATCCAGCGGCCACCAGTTAATTGTTGCTGAAACCGTGTTTATTATTTTTCCGCTCTCTTCATTCATATACGGCAGAAGGGATGTGGCTATTCTTCTTGGAGACAGGTAGTTTACTTGAAACGTTGTCTCTTGCAAATCTTTTGTAAGCTTCATCTTTGGTACAATGACTCCCGCATTATTTATGAGCAAGTCTATTGAAGTACCCTCCGGCTCTTTTTTCTCCAGAACCGTAACTATGTGTTTGACGGCATTATCTACGCTTTCAAAATCTTCAAGGTCTGCCGGCACTATGTGAAAGTTTGGTATCGGATCTATATTTTTACTAAGACAGATTTTGACGCATTCTTCTTTAAGCGCTTCTGCTTTTTTAATATTGCGGCAAAATGCATGCACTTCATATCCGTTGGTAACCAGCCATTTGCAAACTTCGGTTCCTATACCTCCTGTTGCGCCTGTGATTACCGCCACGTGCCGGGAAGGGTTGTTGTTTTGTATCTTATAATTGCCTTCCATTTTAGTATTCAACTTTTTATCAGCGATTGTATAGCGTCTTTGTAACTCTCTCCTATTGGGATAGTTATGCCCTCTCCGATTTCCGTTTTCTTTAACACTATTTTCCCTTTTTCAAATGATTGAATGTAATTAAGCCCAACAATAAAAGAACGGTGCACCCGCATGAATTTAAGGCTTGGAAGTTTGTCGTCAACTTCTTTCATTCCCATCAAAGTAAGGACAGGGTACTTCTCCTGTTTTGTGTAAATCTTAATATAATCTTTAAGCCCTTCTATGTAAACAATGTCTGCAAGGTTGATTTTAATAATCTTGTATTCACTCTTAATAAACAGAAAATCAGCTTGTTCTTGTGCCGCCGCCGCAGGCGCCAAAAGCGTATTTATGATTTTATGCGCTTTTTCCGCCGCATCCAAAAACTCCTTGTATGATATGGGTTTTAGCAAATAGCCGACGGC
>DAIRSJ010000085.1:0-4376 GCA_036804445.1 Candidatus Egerieousia sp. | reverse complement strand
GGAGCTTCAATTGGTGCCAAATATGCACTTACTTCTCACATTGCAGCCGAGTTAAGATGGGACTTTTCTCTAATTAACAATCTCAAGGATATTAAGAGCATTTCATTACCTTCAGAGGTGCAGACTCTCATGAGCCAAAATCAGGCTGCTACACAATATCTAGCTTCAATCAACACGGTTTTGGCATCTAACCCTATTAAACTGAAAGGTCACAACAATTCTTTGAAACTTGGTTTAATTTATATGTTCTAATTATTTAAACAGTTTGAATTTAAAAACTACGGAAATTATTTTTCAGGGGCGTTGCTATCATCTAATACATAGACATCTTCACCGTCTTCATGAAATAAAAACTGCTCTCTGGCAAAACGTTCCAAACTATCTTTATTTGAACTCAGTTCCTTAAGTTTTTCATCAGTTTTTATTATTGCTTCTTTATAATATTGCTTTTGCCTATTCTGCTGTGCCAAAGCGCTCAATTCCTTATACCAGCTAATAAGATTATTATTATCAAAAAAAATTATCCATAAAAGGAATAATACCGTGACTATCAGATATTTATTCTTCAAGACAGCAAGCAGCCTGGAATTAGCCATCCTATTTTTTAAAGAATTCATTGATTCTGCTTGCATAATTTTTATTAAATTTGAAGGATTAAATCAGAAGCAAAAATAATAATTAAATATGAAACCAACATTATTAATTATGGCCGCCGGAATGGGCAGCAGATATGGCGGACTCAAACAACTAGACGGGGTGGGTCCTTGCAATGAAACTATAATGGATTATTCCGTGTACGATGCCATCCGTGCCGGATTTGGAGACGTTGTATTTGTCGTAAGAGAAAATTTCAAGGAAGAATTTGAAAAAAGAGTTACTGACAGGTATAAAAATCACGTCAATGTTCAAATAGTTACTCAAGAGCCTGAAAACCTTCCGGATGGATTTACTTTGAACAACGGCAGACAAAAACCTTGGGGAACAGGTCAGGCTGTTCTTATGGCGGAAGGGGTTATTAACGGACCGTTTGCACTCATAAATGCAGATGATTTTTACGGACAGAGTTCATTTGATGTTCTTGCAAAATATCTGTCGGGATTAAAAGCAGATTCAAAAAAAGAGTATTGCATGGTAGGTTTCTATCTTAACAAAACATTGTCTGAGTCCGGAGGTGTTGCAAGAGGAATTTGCACAGAAAACGAGGAGGGCTTTTTAACAGATGTTGAGGAGCATACAAATATTTACGAATTGGAAGGAGAGATAATGGGGACGGGCATGGACCACGTTGAACATGTACTTAATCAGGAGGCATGTACATCAATGAACATGTGGGGCTTTACACCTGATTTCTTCCCTGAGGCCCGCAAATTATTCTCAGGCTTTTTAGCTGAAAATATTAAGGATAATGAGAAAGAATTTTATATTCCATCTATTGTAGATACAATGATAAAAGGCGACACTGCTACGGTAAAAGTTTTGTCAACTCCGGACAAATGGTTTGGAGTTACCTACAAGGAAGATAGGCCAAAAGTAATTGCTAAAATAAAGATGATGACCGACAACGACATTTATCCTTCCCCTCTTTTCAAATAGCATTTACGCACTAATTAACAGGTATTTACGCAAACGCGCAAAATAATGTTGAAAAAACTGAAATATTTTTTGCCATCCTTCAGGCAATGTTGGGTGGCAGTTTTTTACATGCTGGTAATAGGCGGCATCGGCATAGGGCTATCCATGGTGATTATTGGTAATTTGATGAACGTTGATTTAGTAAATTTCAACATTTTGCTTACGTACCTGTTGCCACTGATTCCGGTATTTATATATTTCGTTTTTAAAGCCAATGAGGTAATCATCCTAAAATCCAATGCTCCTGTTCCTCTGAATAAGCCCCACTTTGGGGAGATGAATATTATCATTTTTGCGTTGGTTGTTTTTATTGCCCTGATTGCAGTGAACATTCTGATTGACCCGCTTGCAAAAATATTTCCGATGCCGGAGGCGCTTAAACGTCTGTACGCTCAAATGTCAAACAGATCAGTCTGGTCATTTTTGTCCATAGCAATATGCGCACCGATTATTGAAGAAACATACTTGAGAGGCATGATGGAGAGAGGCATGCTGTACCATAAAACACCCTTATTTGCAATACTTTGGAGCTCCTTCTTTTTTGCGTTTATACACATGAATCTAAGCCAGGCTATTCCTGCTTTTTTGCTTGGAATTTTGTTTGGCTGGGTTTACTACAGAACTCACTGCCTTTGGGCTACAATTTGCATGCACGCTGTGAATAATGCCATGTCCTATATTGTTTTTGCAGCCTATCCGTCTTTGAATCCCGACAGCGGTTTAAAAGATGTAATGGTAAATGTTTTTAGTTTGGACAAGAACTCATATATCATGGTTTACATAGCCGGTTTAATTGCATTGATAGCATGCGTTTGGCTATTGCACACGTACTTGCCCAAGCATCCCGACAGTTTCACTCCTCAACGCAGTAAAACAACTGTAACCCCGATTAGCAACAAGACATTTTAATGAAAAAGTTATACCCATTGCAATTTGCCGACACCGCGGATATGTGCGTTTTAGATGACGGAAAAAAGAGCGAGAAAGAACTGGCTCTTGAGGAGAAAAAAATAAAATTCAGTTCCTCCTGTACGGAAGATTCATTCATTGCAAAAGGGTTCCTTGCCGGAAACACTCTCGATGAAGTAATAGAAACATACCTTGGCAACCTGCTGGGGGACAAAATATTTGAGTACTATCGCGGCGTATTTCCTTTGCAAATTAAAATACACCGTTTTAATAAAATGTCTCCTGTTTTTGTTAGTCCGAACGATGCAGTTGCAAGGGAAAGATTTGGATGCTGGGGAAAGGAAAGGTTTTGGTATGTAGCTGATGTTAAAGAGGGTGCGCAGATTTTCATGGGCTTCAAAAAAGAGATGACGGCCCGCAGTTTCTTTGATTATGCATCTAAGCACCACCTGAAAGATGCTATGAATGAGATAGAACCGGAAATCGGAGAGTCTTTTTACATAGCTCCGGGAACACCATTTTGCGCAGGAGGCGGAGTGACGATTATAGAAGTAGCGCAAAATTCTCCCGTCGACTTGGATTTAACAGATGACGGTCAAATCGGAGAGGCTATGGATTTTCTTAATTACCAATTCTATACACCTGAGTATAAGATGCCGGAAGAGTGCTCTTTCAGAGTGGAAAAAGTCATGTTGAAATCTGAAGAAATCATATCTCCGGAAGATTCCGATAGTTTTATTATATATGTCGGTCTGAGCGGCAAAGCAAAAATTACCGCGGAAAAAGAGTATTCTGCAGGACAATCGGATATTATCCTAATACCACAGGAACTTAATGAATTTCATTTTATTCCGAATAGTGAAAATCCGGTATTTTTAAGAATTTACATGGCTCCTGTTAAAGAGGAAAAGGATTCCTATATGAACTATGAAGAGCAGGAAGACCACCGCCACCATCATCATAATGATCATTGTGACGACGAATGCGACTGTCACCATAATGATTCATAGAAGCTACAGAATCATAATTTGCATTACGCATTGCAGTATTTATTGTTAAATGACAGACAGCGTTAGAGTAGATAAATTTCTTTGGTCCATCAGGGTTTACAAGACTCGCTCTGAAGCAGCTGAGGCATGCCGCAACGGACATGTAACTGTAAACGGAAGTTCAGCAAAGTCATCCAGGGACGTTAAACACGGAGACACTATTAAAGTTAGAAAGGGTGCTGTACACTACAGTTGGCTTGTTGTGCAGCCTGTTGATAAACGCCAGGGGGCCAAGCTTGTAGAGCAATATGCAACCGACGTAACTCCTCAATCAGAACTTGATAAACTAGCCCCGCCTAATGAGATGATTTTTCTTAAACGTGAACACGGAACCGGACGCCCCACAAAAAAAGAACGGCGGGAAATAGACCGCCTTCTGGGAGATATTTAGCTCTTTATTCGGCTTTATCTGCCTTCTTTGTATTATACTGATTCATTGCCCTGTCGGGACCTGCAAAAGTAAATGCCTTTATCGCCTCGCAGGCATTGTCCAGCACCGCCGGAAGCTGTTTCAAATCTTCACTCTCTATTTTGCCAAGGACATAATCTATTTGTCCACCGCGGGAAAAAGAGGAACTGATGCCAACTCTCAGTCTGCAAAATGCGCCGGTATTCAAACACTCCTCCACGCTAAGCAATCCGTTGTGCCCTCCGTTGCTTCCCTTTTTGCGCATTCTCAAATGTCCAAACGGAAGCGCAAGATCATCAGATACAACAAGCAGATTTTCCAGAGGTATTTTCTCTTCTTGCATCCAATAGTTTACAGCCTTGCCGCTAAGATTCATG
>DAIRSJ010000084.1:0-4415 GCA_036804445.1 Candidatus Egerieousia sp. | reverse complement strand
TGACGGTTCCGTTTGCACGTTACGTTGTTCAGCATCAAAATGAAATTTCATTTCCATTTAAGAGATACCAAATCCAGCCTGTTTGGAGAGCGGATAGACCTCAAAAGGGCAGGTACAGAGAGTTTTATCAATGTGATGTTGATGTGATAGGTAGCAAGTCTCTGTTAAATGAATTGGAACTTGTGCAAATTGCAGATGAAATTTTTAACAAGTTTGGCATCAATGTTTGCATTAAAATAAACAACAGAAAAATCTTGTGCGGCCTTGCGGAAGTAATTGGCTTCCCGGATAAATTAGTTGACATAACCGTCGCGATAGATAAAATGGATAAGATTGGTTTGGAAGAGGTTGAAAATGAGTTGAAAGAGCGCGGAATAGATGAAAAAGGTATTGCCGCTCTTGAGCCGGTTCTGACTTTACAGGGAAGTTCCGCAGAAAAAATTTCTGCAATCAAACAAGTGCTTGCATCATCGGCAACAGGTATGGAAGGTGTGGCGGAACTGGAAAAACTGTTTGATTTTATTTCTAAAGCCGGTATTAATCAGCAAGTTGAAGTTGACTTGTCTTTAGCAAGAGGGTTAAATTATTACACAGGTGCAATATTTGAGGTAAAAGCAAAAGATTTTGAAATTGGCAGCATTTGCGGAGGCGGGAGATATGATAACCTTACGGGAATTTTTGGATTGCCTGATGTTTCAGGCGTCGGGATTTCATTTGGTGCGGACAGAATTTATGATGTGCTCGGCGGATTAAAGAAATTTCCGCAGGAAGTAATAGAGGGAACTAAAATATTATTCTCAAATATGGATGATACCGCTGTAACGTATTCAATCCCAATTGTTAAGATGCTCCGTGCAAAAGGAATAAACTGTGAAATTTATCCCGATAGGAGCAAACTGAAAAAACAATTTGATTATGCTGACAAGAAAGGCATACCGTATTTTGCAATAATTGGAGAGACAGAAGTTGCCAATGGAACTGTCAACATTAAAAACCTTGCCAAGGGAGAACAGAAAACCATATCAGTTTCCGAGATAGATAAAATTTTCTGATTCGCATACTGATAAATTGCTGTTATGCAGCAAGTTGTTCAATTATGTCAAAATTTTCAAAGATTAAATTTGCTATTTAAAATAATTCAAATTACCTTTGCGGCACTTAAAAAAACCGCGGGGTAGAGCAGTTGGTAGCTCGTCGGGCTCATAACCCGGAGGTCATAGGTCCGAGTCCTATCCCCGCTACTGTTCTTACTGATAATCAGTTAGTTATAATTTGCACTATAGAAGATGAAAAGGTTTCCCGAACAAGGAGGCCTTTTCGTTTATAAATAGTTAATATTCAAGAATTTTTTGTACATTTGCTGTAACGCTATATACTGTTTCCGATGAAGAAAAAAGTGTTGATAATAGATGATAAGGAGTCAATCGCAAAGGTTATTACATTCTATCTCTCTAAGGATTACGATTTTACCTATTTTGACAATCCTTTAAAAGCGATTGCATGGCTTCAGCAGGGATCAATTCCGGATCTAATTATCTGCGATATTCGTATGCCTGAGATGACAGGCGACAAATTTCTTTCCTATGTTAAGAAAAATGATCTTTTCAAAAGTATTCCGGTTATTATGCTTTCATCTGAGGATAGCACTGCCGAGAGAATCAAGCTTTTGGAGGATGGTGCAAGCGATTATATTGTGAAGCCTTTTAATCCGATGGAGATAAAAGTCAGGATTAAGAAAATTATATAATAGATTGACGTTCGTAGTTTACATAGGCGAGAGCAAAGACTATGCTGCGCATTTAAAGTTGGCGTTTCCTAAAATGGCTGTGTGTGAGAACTATGTACTTGCAGCCAAGTATATAAGGAAAGAGTGGACGGAAAGTGAAAAGGGGGCAAATAATTCTGATACGCCTTTCTTCATATTCTATGAGCAGACAACAATAAAATTAGATATTCCAAGAATAAAATATCTTAGGGATAATTTTGCTTATGCTTATATAATCCTTATTACCAGTAAGATACAAGGCAAGCTGATTCAGGAATATTTGCAGGCGGGCGTTAATGATACTTCATCACCGGATGTGGATATTGAACAGGCTCAAGGCAGCATTAATATTATTGCTCAAAATGCCTCGGTGATGCTTTCCAAGAGTGTTAAGCCATTAAGTGTTAAGGATATACATGCTTTCAGGCTGCCAATGTGGAAAAGATTTTTTGACGTTGTTTTTTCTTTGGTTGCAATTCTTATTCTTTCTCCGCTTTTGCTTATAACCGCTGCCGCAATATGGATAGAAGACAGGGGTGCTGTGATTTACAAGTCTAAACGAGTAGGGAGTAATTATAAAGTTTTTGATTTCTACAAGTTTAGGAGCATGTACATGGATGCAGATAAGAGGCTTAAAGATTTGGATAACATAAATCAGTATGGAAGCAAACAGGAGGTAAAGGGCGCCGCTATTGACTGTCAGGCCTTTGGCGATGATACGGTGTTTGATCCGGAGAAGATGTCAAATATGCTTATTTCTGATGACTGTGTAGTTCCTGAAAAAGAGTTCAATGCAGAAAAGAATAGGGAAAACGAGCATGCTTTTGTTAAAATCGAGAATGATCCGCGTGTAACAAAAGTGGGGAAAATCATAAGGAAGTTTAGTATAGATGAACTTCCTCAGTTAATTAATATTCTGAAGGGAGACATGTCAATAGTGGGCAACAGACCATTGCCGTTATACGAGGCAGAACTTTTGACTGCAGATGAATATGTAGATAGATTTTTTGCCCCTGCCGGCCTAACCGGTCTGTGGCAAGTGATGAAGAGAGGTAGCGGAGGAGAAATGTCACCGGAAGAGAGAAAGCAGCTTGATATACAATATGCTCAAACATTTTCATTCTGGCTGGATGTGAAAATTATTTTTAAAACCTTCACCGCATTTGTCCAAAAAGATGATGTATAAGTTATAATTTAGCGCAAATTATACCTATTGTAAAAGAAAAAATGTATAATTGCGTGTATTAGTGTATCTTCATTTGTTTACAGAATAAAAATGCAAGAATTTATTCAAAAGAAAAATCTTTAAAAATGGGAAGAAAGATATTTGCAGTATTGCTTTTGCTTTCATTTGTTTGTGCCGGACTGCAGGCTCAGAATAACAAGGATTCAAAAAAAGATACAAGGGGGCGTTATAACAAAGAGGCGGGGCTTCTTAATCTTGCTTCTTTAAGAACCGTAACCGACAGCATCTCAAGATCACAGGTTGTACTGGATCTTACAAAAAAAGACGATGGCGTCGTATCTGTTGCTACAATACTTTCAACTTATACTCCATTCATACTTCCGTCTCTTGATGAACTATTCCAGAGAGTAAAAAATAATCCCAGTGTTCTTTACAGACAACATGAAGTAGATTACGCATGGAGAGATGTTGAGTCGGCAAGAAAGGATTGGCTTAAGTGGTTTCACGGCGATGCAGCATATTCATATGGCAAGTATAATTCTAATATGTATTATCAGCAGACTAATATCCCGACGGCTAATACTTACTCAAATCAGAATTCAAGCTACTATCTTTTAGGCGGAGGTGTTACAATTAATCTGTATGATGCTTTTAACCTAAACAATAAGATTAAACAGCAAAAGGACAGATATTATGCAACACAGTATCAATATGAGTCTGAGTATGAGCAGCTTTTGGAGAAAGTCAGTAAATCTTACTACATTATTTTGGGAAGTGTACCAATGTTGACTCACAGTATTCAGTGGGCTAAGCTTGCTGAAATGGCATATGCAGATGCAAAACTGGATTTTATTAATGGAAGAGCAGGTACAAATACTCTATTTGAGAGTGAGACGCAGTATTACCGTTCTACACAGGAACTTACGGCTATGATTAGAGATATTAATACGGAGGTTAAGTTTTTGGAACTTGTTACAAACTCTAAGATAATTCCGGATAACGGGGATAACACGGTTAATACGGGTGGACAATCATTGTCGACGGATAGTAATCCAGTACAAGTTCCATCTGATTCTTCCTCAGATAAAAAATCTAAGAGCAGCAAGAGGAACAGCAGAAGCAAAAAATAGTCTGCAGGCAATGACAACAAGAATAAGTAGATAGTGAACTATTAAAAAAGATTATTATGAACGGAAATGCATTTGCTTATATATTAAGATCTCTATACAAGATTAGATATTGGGTTATTTGCGGTTCTCTGCTGGCTTTCTTTATAGGTGTGCTGCTAACGAGAGATATGAAGAAGGAATATGAGGTTAGTTCTTCAATATATACGGGGTTTGTTGCGGGTTTTTCTCTTGGAGATATAGGTGTGGGAGAAAAAGTTTCACATACAGTGGATTTTCAGCAGGTTAATAATTCTGTAGATAATTTGATAGGAATTCTTACGGCAAGATATACTCT
>DAIRSJ010000083.1:0-4552 GCA_036804445.1 Candidatus Egerieousia sp. | reverse complement strand
GTTCTATAAGGACGCAATATTTCTATTGCTTTTTTATAGTCTCTTTCCTCCAACATTTTTACTCCGAGAGAATACACACTATCAACTTCCGTGGTGTGTACGGTATCTTTAATCATCCCCCTTCTATGCAGTGCAAAATTGAAATTTATTCTTCTTAGCAGCGGATAAAAACATTCACGCAAATACCTGTAATCTTGAGTTTTAGCCAGAGCCGTCTCTCTCTTGTCCAAATCATTTATTTTAAAACACT
Organism: Candidatus Egerieousia sp.; assembly: GCA_036804445.1. Lineage (GTDB taxonomy): Bacteria > Bacteroidota > Bacteroidia > Bacteroidales > UBA932 > Egerieousia. The sequence continues at coordinate 4,302 of DAIRSJ010000083.1, read as the reverse complement.
CCAACAAAAAAGACCTCTCTCTCAATGAATAATCCGCCGTGATTAATTTTTCTAATGCGTTCCAATCCTCTGATATATACCTGGATATAAAAATTATTTGCCCGCCCTCCGTCCGCCTGCCCGCATAAGAGTTGAAAAATTTCTTAACGGACTCGGCTCTTTTTTCTGCAAGTGCGGCATTTAAACTGTACCTGCCCTCCGGAGAGCAAGAAGCCGTAACTACAATAGAATCAATCACATAATCATTATTTGCAATAAGGGTATCAAAGTTTCCCTTTATCCTTTTAATCTCTTCCGCATTATTATAAAGCGAGTCATCTATATTCCACTTTCCCGCTTTGAAATCTATGAAGGCCATAGTATTAACATAGGCCCTGCGTTCAATAATTTTCTTCTTATAGAGCGGCGTTTTATCGGTAAATTGAGCGATTGAGCTGACATAAAAAGTCAAAGAATCACCGGACGGCATTTTATATAATTCTCTCCCCGATAAATAAATTCCTCCGGTAAAGGCAAGTTTAACTTTCCGCATATCTTTCTTAGCCTTAAGTGTTTGCACATACCTAAACTCCACATCCCCATTAGCATCAAGCACCACGGTATCAAGCCTGACACCCTCTTTATCCATCGGGTCTTTCACATATTTTTTAAATACATCTCCCAATCTTGACTTCTTTTTATTATTGGAATTCACAAGCCAATACTTTGTGTAATATTCAATTGCATCATTCTCCGTAACACCCCGTGAATCGGAATTTTTACTCACCGTTCCGCCTGTGCGTCCGGACTTGCCGGAATTATCACTTCCCATATATTTCAAATTTCTCTCAACAAACCGTCTCAACAATACCTCCCTTGTAAATGCTCCTACAAAATCGGCACTATCGGGAATAATAGAATTCAAAAATTTGTTATATCTCTCATAACCTTTAAGTTGTGCATCGCGATAGTCTTTACCGGTGATATAGATTTTATCCAACATCAATGAATCGGAACCCCAGAAAAATTTTGGAGAAAAGCGCACTTGCCATGCAGGGTCCCGGAGTTCTTTTGGAATAATTATGAAAAACGAGATGTTTATAAGCCCCTGTCTCTCCGCTACATGGCTAAAGCGCGCCTGAACAACAATAGGTTTTAGGTTATCCGATACCACTAAATCTCCCGTGGCTTCTTCTTTTATGGTATTCATTATCAAAGGTTCACATTCTCCGAGAGTATCAATTGCCGGGGATGAATATGAATGCAAACAGGATTGTGCACCACCTTTTAATTCCGGATGCGATTTTGCAAAGTTTACAATGCCCGCATTTACGTTAGATTTTGCAATCTTATCTATTTTGCGCTGTACTCCGCTACAACTACATACAATACAAGTAATTACAATAATTGCCAAAAGATAAATCAGCACGGATCCAATAATCTTGTCCGTAAATGTTAATGCCGACGACGGCCCGTTTCTAAATCTCCTGCACATACTGCTCCCCTAAAAAATATCCTTAAATGTTTAAAACAACATCGTCAATTGAATAAGCGCATTATCGGGGGTAACTATAACTCTCTTCTTTTTTACCTCAATCTTGCCGCACTTTATGCACGAAAAACGTGTATAATTTGTCACCCCCGCAAATGCGCCAAGTCCCATCTCCAAATTCAAATTCTTGCTTAACATTAGCGCATACCCTCCGCCAAATGTAGCGCCAACTGCACTCCCCTCATAGGACTTTTTGTCAAACACTCCGCCAAAACCGTATTTTATCCAATTCACATAACCGCTTATAAACCAGCCGCTATTCACAAACCATGGCCAGTACTTTGTACCGGTAGAAAATTTTATGTGCTTATATTGCCTGCGCCTTCCCCACATATCATAATGGAAAGGATTGTACTCTCCCTGCACATAGACGCTCCAATTTTTTGCAACCGGCATCCCCGCCTCCGCATTCAAAGTGCCCATCTCCATCCACCCGACAAAATTTGTGGAGACGGAATAGTTCTGCCCTTTTATTTCTCCTCCCGACAGCACCATTAATATTGTCGCCGCCAACGCTAAACCAATCTTCATATCTCTCCACTGTTTTTATTTCACGCTCTCTTACCTGTCTCCATCTTTTTTGCCGATTTTTAAGGGCCGGAACCGCGTGCTTTTCAAGCGCAAAAATATTGCGGCATAAAAACAAAGCAAGTCAATTGATCAAAACTTACGATTTGTTTATTTTGCATAAAATTAATTGATAATTTTACATAACTTTGAGTGTGCAAATGACAGGATAATAGGATGATTGCATAAATCTGTTTAAATGCAATTGATTAAGTGTTTTTTTACGTTTGATTATGACAAAAGACAAAAACATTCTGAACAAGGAGGCTGAAAAGCTTAGAATAGAAAGAAATACGGAGGCCAGCAAAGTAACATGGCTTGGGTTCTGGGTGAATATGCTGCTCTCGGTCGGAAAGGTTTTAGCGGGTATTTTTGGCCGAAGCGGTGCTATGCTTGCAGACGGTATACATTCATTATCAGACTTTATCACGGATGTGATAGTGCTTGTATTCATGAAACTTTCATCAAAGAATACAGACCAGACTCACGATTACGGGCACGGCAAATTTGAAACTTTTGCAACGTTCATTATTAGCGTTGCGCTTTTTGCCGTGGCAATTTTGCTGATGATTTCCGGTGCAAAAAAAATCATTGCATCACTTATGGGCAATGTGATTGATAAGCCGGGCTATATAGCACTGATTGCAGCTGCAGTTTCCATAATCTCAAAAGAGTGGCTGTTCCGCAAAACCAGAGCTGTCGGAGAAAAGATTAACAGTCAGGCAGTTATAGCTAACGGATGGCATCACCGTTCGGATGCTCTCTCATCTGTCGGGACTTTAATAGGAATTTCCGGCGCAATCTTTATGGGGGCTCAATGGAGAATTCTGGACCCGATTGCATCTATAATTGTCAGTGTCTTTATCATTGGCGTTGCTATAAAGCTGCTGCGCCCTGCAGTTGAAGAACTTACAGACGCATCACTTTCAGATTCCGTTGAGGAGGAAATCGCGTCAATCGTCAAATCAGTGGAAGGCGTTGATGGAATGCACAATATGAAGACCCGTAAGAGCGGAAACGGCTACATCATTGACGTTCACATTAAGGTAGATCCCAACATGACGGTCATAAAGGCGCACGATGAAATCGCCTCAAAGATAGAGGATTTGCTGCGCGAGAAATTTGGACCGCAGACCCAGACCAGTATCCACGTTGAGCCAAAGCGGTATTAGAGACGACTTTCCGGTGTTATCTTATCTCCTCCACTTTTCCGGCGGTGACGTACCACAGATAACCGATTGGTTTATAACCCATTCTGAAAAGAAGGTTCATATAATTGCGGACCTGATTTTGATAGCCGGCATGGCTGCGGGACTCCGGGTCGTATTCCCCGAATTTGTAATCAATGACGACTGTATTTGCAATGCCGCCGCCGGGACTTCCTGCCGCACCTCCGTCATTTCTTTTTATAAGTACTCGGTCCGGACGGTACACGTTTCCGTCAATCAAAATGCCTGTTTCATTAAGCGACTGATAATCACCGCTGAACCAGCCATAAGAAGCAACAGACTCTATCTGTGATTTTATCAATTTGACAATTTCTTCTTTACTGTCCGCTATGACGGGAGCGATTCCTTCTGCAATAATTTTATCAACCGCCGCCTCTATCTGCCTCTCCAATGACGAGCCGGCATTAGATAATTCTGCGGACGCATCAATAAACGAGTACAACCGGTGCAATACAATTCCGCGGTGGCGCATATCATCGCCTTCTCCGTAAAGCTCATTTTTCAATTCACCCTTAACACTCTCATTTGCAGTATATTCAGAGATATTCAAATCATCTCCTACTGCAATTGAATCATCAGATGATTCAGTTTCATATAGTTGTGCCGGCTCAAGCGGATTGCCAAAAGTATATGTCACGCAATTGCACGAATTTAACTCCTCATGAACCTCGCCCGCAACCTCATCAGTTGCAGTCGAGTCCGGCGAGCGCATGGAGCGAAGCGACCTTAAGCGAGCGGGCTCCGACTTAACCGATGAACCGGCCTTCGCGGCGGACTCACAAAAAAACTCAAGCATGCCGGAAACAGTAGAGACACTGTTGCCTTTATTTGAGCCCTCTTTATTACGGGCATATATGTACAGCTTCTCTTTAGCTCTTGTAAATGAGACGTATGCAAGATTAACAGTATCTATAGCCGAGTCAACACATTCTCTCTCAAATTCTCTGCGGAAAATTGTTGAATATAAATTGTGAT
>DAIRSJ010000082.1:0-4601 GCA_036804445.1 Candidatus Egerieousia sp. | reverse complement strand
CTGAAACAGGTAGTTGCATCAGCAATAGATTTTCTTTACAAGCCAAATGACAAAGGCTTTTTTATGATGTGCGAGGGTGGAAAGATTGACTGGGCGGCTCATGATAATGATATGGCAGGTGTTATTACTGAGACTATGGATATGGATGAAGCTATAAAAGTTGCTTTTGAATTTTATAAGAAACATCCAAAAGAAACTTTGATAATTGTAACGGCAGATCATGAAACAGGTGGCCTAACCCTTGGACGTACAAAGGGTTATACATTTGATTTGTCCGGTGTGGATGTTACTTTAAAGAAAGTTAAAAAGGAAAAAATTTCCGTTGATAATTATTTGAAACAGGAGCCTGTTGATTCTTTGAGCAAGGTGGCAAACATCGGATGGACCACGAGTTCACATACCGGAGGAGCCGTTCCTGTTTTTGCAGTAGGAGCTTGCAGTCAGATGTTTAGCGGCAGACAAAATAATACCGACCTGCCTAAGAAAATTTATAGGGCAATGGGCTTTGGAGAACTTAAAAATTAATTTTTGTTCAGTAGAGGTAGAGGCGAGATACTTATTTAATATCTATAATGTTATTTAGAATCAAAAATATTTTATTTCCGACGGTTTTACGTTCCTTATCTATTTTCTGTGCTGTACTTGCAGGCGTTGTCTTATTTCCCGTATTTGTTGAGGCTCAGAATAATACAAAGAACGTATCTGCGGACAGCACCTCTTTGATTAAGACTGCCACAGAGGCCCAGAACCTTAATCCGATGGCGCAAAAGGAGGGAGCCAAGTATACCAATTATTATTATACGAGGCTTGAAAAATTTGCTGCTGAAAAACCAATTTGCAGAGAGGACATTGTTTTTCTTGGTAATTCTTTGATTGAGGGAGGGAAATGGGATACGTATTTTCCTGCCGTTAATGAGAAACTAGCAGAGGCCGGAGGGGCAATCAGGAATCGTGGCATTATTGGAGATGTTGCAGAGGGCATATCTGACAGGTTGGACGAAATTGCAAAAGGGAGACCCAAAAAGATTTTTTTAATAACGGGAGCAAATGATGTCAGTCATGATTTATCCGTTGATTCTATAGTGGTGCTGATTGATAATCTTGTTAAGAAAATTAAGAAGGAATGCCCGGGAAGCAAATTGTATCTGCAGAGTTTGCTCCCTATTAATGAGAGTTTTAACAGGTACAAAAGACTTAAGGGAAAGACCGGGATGTTCTCTGAAATTAATGCCGGTTTAGAAATAATCGCGCATAAAGAGCGTGTTACTTTTATAAACATTTATCCTTTGTTTTTGGTTGGCGGAAAGGCTGACCTCAATATGCCGGCAAAGGATCAGGTGATGAACCCTGCGATTTCTACCGACGGTTTACATCTTACGGAAGAGGGGTATGCGGTTTGGGCAAAGGCAATTAAAAAATATGTAAAGTAAAAGCTGTCGGGATAAAAATGAGCTGCTAAAATAACAGAGAAAATAATAATAGATAATAGGAGTATTTAAAAATGGGTGAAATTCAGAGAAAAAACATTAAGCAACTGTTTGAGGAAAAGCCTGGTTGCGAGGTTGTTGTAAAAGGGTGGGTTAGAACAAAAAGAGGAAATAAAAATGTTGCTTTCATTGCAATGAATGACGGAAGCACCGTTAAAAATATTCAAGTTGTTTGTGACGGACAGATATTTTCAGAAGAGAGTTTGAAGGATGTCACAACGGGCGCATGTCTGTGCGTGAAAGGCAAACTTGTGGAGAGCATGGGCAAAGGACAGAGTGTAGAGGTTCAGGCGGAAAGCGTTGAAATTTACGGAACTGCCGATGTTGCAACTTATCCGCTGCAGAAGAAGGGACATTCAATGGAATTCTTAAGAGAGATTGCCCACATGAGAATGAGGACAAATACTTTTGGATGCGTCTTTAGAATTAGAAATGCGATGGCATTTGCCATTCATAAATATTTTAACGAGAGAGGGTTTTACTACCTTCATACTCCGCTGATTACAGAGTCCGATTGCGAGGGTGCGGGAGAAATGTTCCAGGTCACCACAATGGATCTGAATAATATACCCAAGACCAAGGAGGGCAAGGTAAATTTTGAAGATGATTTCTTTGGGAAGCAAACAGCTCTTACTGTTAGCGGTCAACTGGAGGGAGAACTTGGCGCTACCGCACTTGGGAAGATTTACACTTTTGGTCCGACTTTCCGTGCGGAGAATTCAAATACGCCAAGACACCTTGCAGAGTTCTGGATGATTGAGCCGGAGATGGCGTTCTACGATATCAATGATAACATGGAGCTTGCGGAAGATTTTATTAAACATCTTGTTCAGTATGCTTTGGATAATTGTGCGGAGGATTTGCAATTCTTGAACGATATGTTTGACAAGGGTTTGATTGAGCGTCTTAAGGGTGTGGTTAATACCAAGTTCCAGAGACTTGAATATACGGACGGAATTGATATTCTTATGAAGAGCGGGAAGAAATTTGAATATCCGGTTAGTTGGGGAATAGATTTGCAGAGCGAACATGAGAGGTATCTGGTAGAGGAGTATTTTAAGAAACCGGTAATAGTTACAGGTTACCCTAAAGATATTAAGGCATTCTATATGAAGCAAAATGACGACGGCAAAACCGTTAAGGCAATGGATGTTTTATTCCCCAAGATCGGAGAAATTATTGGAGGTTCAGAGAGGGAAGCTTCTTATGAAAAACTGATGAACAGAATTAATGAACTTAAGATGGACACCAAGAATTTATGGTGGTACATAGATACAAGAAAATGGGGAACTTGTCCTCACAGCGGGTTTGGTCTTGGCTTTGAAAGATTGCTTTTGTTTGTTACCGGCATGGCCAACATCAGAGATGTGATACCTTTCCCTAGAACTCCTAAAAATGCTGATTTTTAGTCAATTAACACATCTGTCGCGATAGATAATAAAATAAAAATATCATGTTAATCATTGGAATTGCCGGCGGAACAGGTTCCGGAAAAACAACAGTTGTAAACAAGTTAAAAAAATTATTGAAGCCGGAAGATGTAGTGGTCATCTCTCAAGATTCTTATTATAAGGATAGCAGCAATCTTACTCCGGAGGAAAAAGCAGTGCATAATTTTGATCATCCTAATTCCATTGATTTTGAGTTGCTTATTAGAGACATAAAAAAATTGAAGGAAGGAAGGAGCATAGAGGAGCCGGTTTATTCTTATGTTACCTGTTCCAGATCAACAACAGAAACTGTTCATATTGAGCCTGCTACGATTATCATCATTGAGGGTATTTTGATTTTCACTTGTGAGGAGCTGCGCAAATTGTTTGATATATTGGTGTTTGTGGATGCGGATGCGGATGACCGTTTGAGCAGGGTGATAAGAAGAGATACCCAAGAAAGAGGTAAAAATGTTGAGCAGGTTCTTAAGAGATATCAGGAAACCGTTAAGCCTATGCATCTCCAGTTTATTGAACCAAGCAAGCGGTACGCAAATATTATCGTCCCGCAGGGAGGACATAATACTGTGGCTATCAATATTTTAGTGGCTACAATTGAGAAGGCGCTAAAAGGGAAGATTGCATTAAAGTAGCTTAAGTTTTAAACTGTAGGTTCAGCATTTTTTAAGAGACTGTGGAGGAGAAATTAAAAAATAACGTTCACGAGCAAAAATCGGAGGAGCAATTGTATGAAGCCCGTGTGAAAAAAGGGAAACACATCGGTCTTTTTGCTACTATAGCTTTTCATCTTGTTTTGTTAATTATTCTTCTTGCAATATCTATCCATACTGTTGTTACACAGGAGACTTCATTTGTGACAGATTCTGAGGGCAAGCTGGCGCAGGAGCAGACAGATGAGAAGATTCAGAAAGAAGAGGAAGTGAAAAATCTTGCAAAAAGCGAGCTTGCGGAGCAGCTTGCAGGACGTTCGGTGCAAGAGTATAAGAGCATACCTGTTCAAAGGAGCGGAAGCTCTTTAAAGGATGACCGCAACAGCAATATAAAGGAGCTTTATAAAGAGGCGGCTGATGTACAGAAAAAAATCAAAGATGCCAGGAAATATGATATTCAGCCGGAAGGAACAGATAATGTTCCAAATGCCGCCCCGGTGAAAAAGTCTGATGCTAAGCCATATAAGGGACCTTCCGTTTTATCCTGGACGTTAGACGGGCGCAATGCCTTTTCTCTTCCCATTCCGGTCTATAAATGTCAGGGAGGGGGAGATGTAAGTGTAAGAATTTCTGTTGGCAGAAACGGATATGTTACAAGTGCTCAAATAATCGAGAGTTCTTCCGTTTCAGACGGATGCATTCTTGCTGCGGCTCTTAATGCAGCAAAACGCTCCCGTTTTTCCGCATCGGAAACAGCGCCGAATCCTCAAGTGGGCGAAATCGTCTATAGATTTATTGCTCAGTAGATTAATCTTGTAAGCAGCGCGCTATTTTTTAGACAATGTTTGCTGCCATTTCCACGCAGACTTTAATACTTCTCCTATTGGAGTTTCCGCCTTCCAGCCAAGCTCTTTTTTTGCTTTGGACGGGTCAGCCCAAACTTGTTCAACATCACCTTTTCGGCGCGGAGCAATTACATAATTCAACTTAACTCCCGTTGCTTTAATAAAGCC
>DAIRSJ010000081.1:0-4862 GCA_036804445.1 Candidatus Egerieousia sp. | reverse complement strand
AACCTCAACATAATTTTGCTTGCTATTTTCCTGCGCGTAACTCTTTGTTCCGCTCGCCAGTAACGCGGTACATGCCGCAGCCGCAACTAGTGAAATTAAACAAATTCTCTTCATATTATATTAATTTAATGATAGTTATTTATAAAATATTTTGTTTTTCTTCTTTTAGTGCTATTTTTGTGAAAAGGTTATATCAAAATTAAGACCATATTTCAAATAAACTCGTTAAAAACGGCAAACACATTTATAAATTAAACCAATATGAGAAAATTATGTACACTGTTGCTCGCTATTTGCATTGCGACAGTTTCTTTTGGACAGAACATGTTGCTCAATCCACAAGATCCGATTAAGCTCGACAGCCTTGTCAAGATAGGCCATCTGGATAACGGACTTACCTACATTATAAGGCATAATGCCAACCCTGAACATAGGGCGGAATTTTACATTGCCACCAATGTTGGCGCCATTAATGAGACCCCCGCACAAAGAGGACTTGCTCATTTTCTGGAGCATATGTGCTTTAATGGAAACAAAGATTTCCCCGGCAACACCATGATGTCCTATTTGGAGAAGAAGGGACTTATTTTTGGAGCTAATATAAATGCCATGACAGGCGTTGAACAAACTATTTATATTTTACAGACAATCCCGACAGAGAGTAAAGCAATGATTGACACCGCGTTGGTGATTCTTCAAAACGATGCCCATTTTGTAAAAAATGATCCCTCTGAGATTGAGAAAGAAAGAGGCGTAATAGTAGAAGAGTGGCGCAGCGGAAATTCCGCATCAAGGCGTCAGTCAGAAGAGCAAAGAAAAATTTTGTTTAAAGGGACAAAGTACGCCGGTTGCAATATCATTGGTGATGACAAATGCATATTAGGTTTTGATCCAAAAGAGCTTGTGTCTTTTTATCAAACATGGTATTACCCTGCTAATCAGGCAATTATTGTAGTGGGGGATGTTGATGTAAATTATGTAGAGAATAAAATCAAGGAATTATTCAGCGTTATTCCAAAGAAGGAAAATCCTCCTGTAAAAGAGACGGTTAAAGTTCCTGATAATACGGAACCTCTTGTTAATGTTTTCTCTGATCCTGAAACCGGTTCAACCAGTGTTAATATTGTAATCAAACAAGAACCTATCCCAAGCCAGTACAAGCCGCTGGGTTTGTATCAGATTATTAATCTTAGTAAAGATCTTATGAGCAGCATGTTAAGAGAACGATTCTCCGATGCCGCAAAAGAGCCGGGCTCTGTTTTCTCAGATGCCGGTGCCGCCTATGTGCAACTTGCAACCATAATGGACGGTCTGATTTTCTATGCAATGCCAAAAGATGATAAGGGCTTGGCAACCGTAAAAGAGCTGGTAAAGCTTATGCGTCAGGCAGGTCAGTTTGGTTTTACCCAAGAAGAGTTGGATCGTGCAAAGGCCAATATACTAAGAAGCTATCAATCTGCTGCGGATAAAGCCGCAACAAGAACAAACGGCCAGCTTGCAATGCAATATGTTAATTACTTTTTGGAGCAAGAACCGTACGTAGATCCTGTGTATATGAACGAGGTTGTAAAGCAATACATTCCTCAGATTACCCTGCAGCAACTTAACATGATGATAAAGGGCATGGTAAGCAAGGAGAACAATGTTGTCCTTTATGCTTGTCCCAAGAAAGACGGTGTTAATATCCCGACGGATGCGGAAGTACTTGCTTCATACAAAGATGGCTATGAGGCTGAATTAAAGCCTGTTGCGGCAAATACAGTTAATGAGCCTCTTATTAATGCTGCTGCAGTTAAAGGCGGGAAAGTTAAAAAGGAGGAGTCAGGATTTGCCGGTTCAAAGACTTGGACTTTGAGTAATGGCATTAAGGTGCACTTGTATCCTACGGATATTCAAAAAGATAAGATATCATTCAAACTAGAGCAAAAGGGTGGTATGTCAATATTGCCAATAGATATTCTGCCAAACTTTGAAGAGAATGTTCAGGCTTTTTATCAGCAAAATGCCGGAGTTTCCAAGTTTAGCCAAAGCAAACTGGATAAAATACTTGCCGGCAAAGACGTATCTGTCGCAAATACTGTAGGTCCTTTAACCAGCGGAATTTTAGGTGGCGGTTCCTCAAAAGATTTGGAGACCATGATGCAGTTGGTATACTTGTATTACACTCAGCCGAGATGTGATGCTGCCGAGTTTGAAACATCAATGTCTCAGATGAAATCAATTGCCTCAAATTTAGGCAGTAACCCTGATTTCCGTTTCTCTGAGGAGAATGAAAAGGTTGCAAATAATAACAGTCCAAGGCACTTCTTCTTTGGAAGTGACTTGCTTGGCAAGGTTAGCGCTGCCGGAATTAAGAAGGGGTTGGATATGCTATTTGGAGATGCGGCCGGAAGTGAGGTATACATCGGAGGCGACTTTAAGCCGGAGGAGATTAAACCATTTGTTGAGAAGTATTTAGGAGCTCTTCCCGTAAAATCAAAAGTTGCCCGCAATTACGTAAACCATAATATGTTTATGGCTCCCGGAATGCGTGAAGATGTATTTGATTTTGATATGAAGAACCCTCAGACCTCTGCCGCTATCTACTATACAGGACCTATGCAGAACACAAAAGATAATATAATTCAGTTGAGAGCAATGAGTTACATCTTAGAGATGAGATATATAGAAAGCCTGAGAGAAGAGAACGGCGGTACATACAGTCCTTCTGTTAATGGTTATATCTCATTCGGTCCTAATGAGCGTTACAATTTCAATGTTACATTCCAAACTCAATATGAAAAGTCAAAAGATTTGATTGAAAAAGTGCATAAAGGTATAGAAAATTTAGCTGCCAATGGTCCTACAGATGAGGAACTTACAAAAACAATTGAAAGTTTTAAGAAAAATATTCCGGAAAACAAGAAGCGAATTTCATACTTTATGAATCTTATAGAGGAATATTACTCTTGGGGCAAGGATATGAGTGATTCAGATGCGCTGATTAACAAAAATGTAACAAGAGAGACGGTACAAAAAATGGCGCAACTGCTTGTAAACAAAAAGAATAGAACGGAGATAATTATGAACCCCAAGGTGAAATAGGTCATTTTCAGGCATCGGAAGGTACGAATTTGTTTTGTGTTTGAAAAAAATAATTCTATCTTTGTCATGCGGGGGTTTCCGCTGTTTTTTGCATAAAGCGGTATCTTTTTGTTAATTAGATTTAACATAGAAACTATTTATAAACTAAAATTTTTTTAAAATGAACTTTAAGAAATTATTTTTGACAGTTGCAGTTTGCGCTTTCGCAGTTTCTTCTGTTGCTGCTCAGTCAGTAAAAGGAACTGAAGCTCAGACTAAGAGGGGCCCCTATGAGACCAATCGTTTGTTCGATAACGTCTTTTTGGGTGTTGCCGGTGGTGTTAACTACTATCAAGGCGAGGAGGATTGCAATCTTAGCTTCACTAAGAGAATGGCTCCGGCTTTGAATGTTTATTTAGGCAAATGGGTAACTCCATGCGTTGGTTTAAGATTATCTTATAACGGTATTTCTCAGAAAGGCTGGACATCTTCTAAGAATAGTGTTTATGCGGATGGTACATCTGATAACGGCTATACTCAGAAATTTAATACTTGGTATGTTCACGGTGATTTAATGTGGAACATTTCCAATGCCATCAGCGGATATCGTTCAGACAGACTTTGGGATATCGCTCCTTATGTAGGTGGTGGTGTTGCTCACGCATCTGCTAAGAATGCTTATAACGGCTCTCATCACGGCAACTATAAACTTGCTGCTACAGCAGGTATTTACAGTATGTTCCGCGTAGCTAAAGGTTTGGACGTCACTCTAGATCTTAGCCAGACATATGTTAATCAGGCATTTGACGGTGAGTCTGCTATGTCTCGTCAGGAATATATAGGAACTGCTACTGTAGGTCTTGCATATCAGTTCAGAGTAAGAGATTTCTCTCGCGCTCATGCAGCAACTGATTTGACTCCTTATAACAATAAGATTAAAGATCTTAACGATGCTCTTGCAGCAGCTAACGCTAAGAATTCTCAGCTTCAGAAAGATTTGAACGATGCTAACAATCGTCCTGTAAAAGAGGTTGTTGTTAACGGAACAGATACAAAGTCAGCTACTCCGGTTGCTTTGTTCTTCCCTCTTGGCAAGTCAACTCTTGATGAGACTCAGCTAATGAATCTTGATTTCTATGTAAAGAACGCTATGAAAGTTGATTCTAATCATACATTCACAGTTACAGGAAGCGCAGACAGCGCAACCGGTTCTAAGAAGATCAATGATAAGCTAGGCGCCGACAGAATGAATAAGGTATATGATATACTTGTTAACAAGTATGGCATTAGCAAGGATAAACTGGTTAAACAGTCTATCGGTGGAACTGATAAATATAGCTCTAAGTCGAACAGACTTAATCGCTGCGTTGTTATAGAGTAATTATATTAACGATATTTAATTAAAAAAGCCGCTTGTATAAAGCGGCTTTTTTTTGTGTCTGTTTGTCTACTCTTTTGTTCTAAAACCCTAAGAGTCAATTCGGCGGCTGAATTTTTGTATATATTTGTTATACTATATTGCTAAGTCAAAGGTACTGTATGGTGTCACCACAAAATAATATAGACGGCAGGATGAAAGTTACAAGGGTTGTCGTAAATCCCGGGTATGATATGTTTTCAGATTTTATTAGGAATGTCTGGAAACATGATTATACTCCCGATATGGTTTATCGTAACTATAGGAACATTGTGGAGAAGGTTACCGTTAACGGAGTGCAACTTGTGGTAAAAAGGTTTAAGAAACCCACAGAATTTAACAGAGTGGTTTATACTTTTCTTCGTCCGTCAAAAGCAAAACG
>DAIRSJ010000080.1:1366-4901 GCA_036804445.1 Candidatus Egerieousia sp. | reverse complement strand
TGATACAATGGCGCATTTTATTCATACCTTAGCGGAACATTTTTAACCAATTAATTTTTTTACAATGAAAGAAGGAACAGTAAAATTCTTCAATTCTGAGAAGGGGTTTGGTTTTATAATCCCTACAGACGGTACCGAGGACATCTTCGTACACAGAACAGGCCTTAAAGAAGGCGTTAGACTTACCGAGGGTGACAAGGTAAAGTATGATGAGGCGCAGGGCAAGAAGGGAATGAACGCAGTTAATGTTGAGAAAATATAATACTACAGTATAATATTAGTTTCACTTTAATGAGTTTTAGAGCGTGCCGGAAAGCACGCTCTTTTTTTTGCGGCTATAAGTGCAAGAGCAATAACCGGTAAACAGTAACAACAAACTCTTCATATTTGTTTAAATGTATCAGTTATTCCCTTCTTTATTCTTTTCACCGCCTCTTCTTTGCCCATAAAATAAATCAAATCTGCTATTCCGAGGCCGCGGGTTGTTCCGGTAAAAAACAGGCGCATAGTATTCATTATACTTCCCATTTTCCATCCGTTCTCATTAATAAAGCCGGTTAGCATAGCTTCTATCTTACTGCAGCACTGAGCTTTATATGCATCAATGTCTTCCGCCTTTTCCGCTCCCGACAGATAATCTTCAAATTGAGTTGCATTGATATGTTCCAGCATTTTCTCCATGCACGGTTTAATTTCCGGCTTGCAAAACTTTGAAATATCCTGTATATCATAATTTACGGGAGGTATAAAAATTGATTTGCTTATGTCCCAAAAGTCATTCACAAAATGAGCGCGTTCTTTTATGAGATCACATATTTGTGTGATGTATTTTAAATCTGACGTTGCGTCTTGTTTTGTGGTTCCGGCGCTGCAACACATTTCTGCTGAAGCTATTGCATCTGCCGCTTTTTTTTGCAGAACCGGAAGAAATTCTACTGCAAGCTGTTTTGCGGTTCTGGCTCTCAGATATTGTTCATTAAACCACTTTGCTTTTTCCGGATTAAATTTTGCTCCGGATTTTATTACTCTGTCAAATGAGAAGGCTTCTGAAAGTTCATCCAGCGTAAATATTTCCTGCTCCGTTCCAGGATTCCATCCAAGAAGCGCAAGCATGTTTACAAAGGCTTCCGGATAGTATCCGTCCTCTCTGTAACCTCTTGATGTTTCCCCCGTTTGGCTAACCCATTTAAGAGGGAATACTGGAAATCCAAGGCGGTCTCCGTCTCTCTTGCTTAATTTCCCTTTTCCGTCCGGCTTAAGGAGCAATGATAAATGTGCAAAACGCGGCTGAGAATCCTGCCAGCCAAAAGCCTTATAAAGCAGGTAGTGCAAAGGAAGAGAAGGAAGCCATTCGGCTCCGCGGATAACATCTGTGATTTCCATCAAGTGGTCATCCACAATATTTGCAAGATGGTACGTTGGAAGTTCATCTGCGGCCTTCCATAATACCTTGTCATCAAGTGTGTTAGTTTCAACTTCCATGTGACCGCGGATTAGGTCTTCCATGACAACGGTCTGGCCTTCCGGTATCTTAAACCTTATTGTCCAATGATTTGTATCCTTAAGGAGCTGCTCAACCTTATCTGCGGGCATTGTTAAAGAATTCTTTAACTGATTGCGGTTCTGGTAATTATAAATGAAAGTAGAATGATTTGCCTCTGCTTTATTTCTACTGGCCTCAAGTTCTTCCGGAGTATCAAAAGCGTAATACGCATCTCCGCTCGCTATCAACTGCTCTGCATATTTGCGATAAATGGCTTTTCTTTGACTTTGGCGGTATGGGGCAAACGGATGCCCGGCACTTGACTTTTCAACTACATTGCCCTCTTGATCAATACCTTCTGTCGGGAGTATATTACACCATTTTAAAGATTCTATGATGTACTTTTCTGCTCCGGGCACAAAGCGCTGCGAATCCGTATCCTCAATTCTTAAAACAAAAACTCCTCCCTGCTGCTTTGCGTATAGATAGTTGTAAAGCGCTGTTCTTACGCCGCCCATGTGCAGCGGTCCTGTGGGACTCGGGGCGAATCTTACTCTTGTAACTCTTTTCTCCATAACTGTTTGCAAAGATACAAAAAAGGCAGATTTTTAATCTGCCCTTATTGATTGTTAGTCTTGTGTTTTGTGAAGGAAGGAATTATCAGTTGAAAGAATGTTCCTGCCGTCTATATGTTTTAGCACATATCCCTTACTATCAAACTCTTCCATGTTTTTCTTTATTTCATTTTTTTTTCCTTTCCTCATATATGCAGGCTCATTTTCCAGCCTCAGAATATCGCTGTCATCATCTACAATAAGCGCAGGCCGTTCCCCTTTTGCATACTTGCTGGTGTAAGGCATGGCCATAGCTCCCTCCCCAATCTCCACTTCCTTGCCGGTATAAGGATTTTTTGGGTTGCTTACAATAGTCTTTTTAGCTTCTCCCAAGTCCATTCCCTTTTTCTCATCTCCCTCTCTGTCAACAATATGAACGTTCGGATTTGCAGCTTCTATCTCCGGGAGATTTTGTACGTCAAAACCTGTTGCGACAATGGTGACGCTTATTTTTTCTCCCATTGATTTGTCATTGATAATACCTCTTTTAAACTTGCTTGCATTGCCGGTGTAACTTGCAACGTGCTGAACGGCCTGGTTAAGTTCAGACATTTTAACAACATCATCTGAGCAGCATACATACATTAGCACTCCTTTACAAGTTGACAAATCGCAGTCATTCAGAAGAGGTGATTCAAATGCTTGCTTGACAGCTTCTTGCGCTCTGTCCGTGCCTTCCGCTTCGCCAATTCCCATAATAGCCATTCCGCCGTTCTGCATTACCATTTTGACATCAGCAAAGTCAACATTGATAAAGCCCGGCTTTGTGATGAATTCTGAAATACTCTTTACGGCAATGACTAATACCTCATTGGCTTTTTTAAATGCCTTTGACATTGCAAGATCTCCAAAAACCTTATAGATTTTTTGGTTATCAATAATCAAAAGACTGTCAACCTCTTTCTGAAGTTTTCTTACGCCTTGCATTGCTCTGTTAACTTCCTCCTTTCCTTCATCTCTGAAAGGAATTGTGACAACCGCTACGGTAAGTTTGCCCATTTCTTTTGCAACCCTTGCAATAACGGGTGCCGCGCCCGTTCCGGTACCGCCTCCCATACATGCAGTGATAAACACCATCTCTGTATTTCCCGACAGTGACTCCTTAATAGCGGGTATTGAGGCTTCTGCTGCAAGTTTTCCGCGCTCCGGATCACATCCCGCGCCAAGTCCTTTAGCCAGGTTGCCGCCAAGTTTAATCTTCTCTGCAACGGGGCTTAACTCTAGAGACTGGACGTCCGTGTTGCAAATCATAAGGTCAACATCCTTAAGATTTTGATGGAACATTTCCGTGACAACATTAACGCCTCCGCCTCCAACTCCAATTACTTTTATAATTGGCTTGCTGGTAGGAAACTCCTCTGGGTAATCGGAACTTTCCGGTCCAAAAAACTCGTTATCTTCCATGTTATATGATTTTTATAAATTTCTAATAATAAGA
>DAIRSJ010000080.1:0-1266 GCA_036804445.1 Candidatus Egerieousia sp. | reverse complement strand
TTCCGCCGGAAATTCTATTACGGAATTTTCACAGCTGATAGCTTCATTTTCCATCATTTGAAAACCGTGAATAAGAAGACCTACCGCGGTTGAGGCGGCTGTTGTTTTTGCTCCGTCAACAGAAGTTTCATCTATTGTATAACCGGTAGGGCATGCCGTTCTTGCCTCCATGCCGGTAACATAGTTTGCAAGATTTGTGATATTTTTAATCTGCGCTCCGCCGCCGGTTAAAACCATACCGCTTCTTATTGCATCTTTAAATCCGGACTGCTCTATATGCCAGCATGCGGCTTCCAGGATTTCTTCCATTCTGGCCTGGATAATTTTTGCTAAAGTCTTAAGTTGAATCTCCTTATCATTGCTGCCCCCAACTCCTTGAATTAGAATTGTCTGGTTGGCATCTGCATAATCGCTGAAGCAGCACCCGAACTGTCTCTTTATTTTTTCTGCCTGTCTTTGGGAAATACCGCAGCCAATGCAAATATCTTCCGTAATACTGTTGCCTCCAAAAGGAATAATACCTGCATGTCTGATGATATTGTCTTGAATTATTATGACATCCGATGTGCCGCCGCCTATGTCAACCAGTGCAACGCCAACTTCCATCTCTTCATCAGTCAACACGGCCTTTGCCGATGCAACAGGTTCCAGAACAAGGTCGATAAGACCAAGTCTGTCCATTTGTAATACATTTTTAATAAGCTGTTTGGAGTTCTCCTTTCCGATGAACAGTTTAAATCTGGAGACTATGCTTTTTCCCATCATTCCCACAGCCTCTTTAACGCTCATGTAATTGTCAACATTGTAAGATTGAGGAACGGCGTAAATAACTTTATATCCATCCTCAAATGGTGAATCATACATCCTGTTTGTAATGTCATTAATTTCCGGCTGCGTTATCATCTTGTCGGCCTCTTCTCTCTGAATTTGGAAAGGAGCCGGACTGACGCACTTAATGTCCTGACCTGCAATGCCTACAAACACCTGATTGACCTTTTTTCCAATTTGTGTTTCTACGGCCTTTACGGCAGGAGCCAAAGACATCAGCGCCTGTTTAACGTTTACAACTCTTCCTCTTTCAATTCCCTTGGACGGTACCTCGCTGTATGCTATTACCTTTACTCCATTAGCTGTCCTTTCACCGACGGTGCAAACAATTTTTGTTGTTCCAAGATCAACAGCTGCAATTAAATTCTTCATAATAATTTTAAAAATTAGGCAGTGTTTTTATTTTTTTATATATTTTATAATCTATTTATAATCAGT
>DAIRSJ010000079.1:0-4982 GCA_036804445.1 Candidatus Egerieousia sp. | reverse complement strand
TAAAGCTTAACAATTTAGAGCCTGTTTGTATTTTAATCAGATAGCGCATAATCTACGCACTTATTTATAAAGTGAGTAAAATGCCCTGTCTCTTTTAACAGGGCCGCCACTCTTTTTGCAAGCCTATCATCTTTAAACAGAAAATTTTCCGTCATTTGATAACCCAAGGATATTTCCTTAAGTTTCAACAACTTCTGCCACTCCGGATTCTTAACATCTTCAAATCCGCGCGGCAGTTTTTTGTAAGCGTCCCCGTCAAAAAGAGTAAAATGTTTTGCCTCCTTTATTGCTTTTACAAGTTCCCCTCCGTTAACGGATATTTCATCCCTGATACTGGCTATCACCTTAGATTCAGGCATATACAGGCCAATATAAAGCATGCTTCCTTCAAAATAATCTTTTACCGCCGGAGGCTGCATGTGAAAATAATATCCGGCGTAAGGGCCCTTCTTGCCACCTTTTGTAATATAAAGTCCAATGTGATTCTTATAAGGGGTTTTATCCTTACTAAAGCGCATATCCCTGTAAATACGGTAAGTACATTCCTTTACGGTTAATCTGTCGGGATCTATATAAGGGTCAAACTTCCCAATTTCTATAATCAGCTGCTGCGCAAATTCATTAAATTTTGCCTGGCATTCAAGGTACTCCTGTTTATGAGCAGTAAACCACTCTTTGTTGTTATTGCGGCATAAATGTTTGAAAAAATCATAAACATCCCGCATTGTTTTTTGACTCCCGACAGCTGTGTTTTTCATGGTATTAAGATTAGTATTCAAATGCAAAAAAAAGCGCTACAAAACGTCTGTCAAAGGTACAAATTTTGGCTGTTGGTAGATTCATAGATAAAATAGTGCCTTTGGTGGGCATTTTATCCATATTGGTCTAACTTTAAGGGATTTCAGTGATTTTTGCACCAAATTTGCCACTGCTTATGAAGAGAAAATAAACCGGCTATGAAGGTTATTAAAAATATCATGAAAAAGATTTCAAAGGCAATCATAATTATTGCCTCAATTTTGGTTGGAACTGACATCGCTTATACGGCGGATGCGGCACAGATTACCGCAACCCAAAAAAGGGATACGTTAAGCCTTGGAAAAACATGGACCCTTAAACAGTGTACGGACTACGCGCTGGAGAACAATGTTGCACTTGAGCAAAGCAAGATTGATGCGGATAATGCGGCCATTGATGTTATGACGGCAAAGGCGGCAAAGTACCCTTCCGTATCTGCCTCCGCAGGTCAAAATTACAGCGGAAATTACTTTAACAACGGGGCGTCAGAAAAGAACTTATATTCAGGAAATTACGGAGTATCCGCTAACTGGACATTGTACAAGGGAGGATATCTTAACAACATAGTAAAAGAGAAGAATGTAACACGGCAAATTCAAGATTTGACATACACAAAAAACAGACTGGACCTTAAAGTTGCCGTTGCTCAATATTATGTGCAGGTGCTTTACGATATGGAAAATATAAAAATAAGACAAGAGTCACTTGCCTCATCCAAAGCACAGTGGGAGAGAGGGAAAGAGTTTCTTAAAGCGGGCAACATGTCAAAGGCGGATTGCGCAAAACTGGAGGCACAGTACAATGCGGATAATTATCAGCTGGTTACGGCGCAGAGCACTTATGACAGCGATATGGTAAATCTTAAAAACGCACTTAAGCTGGAGAGAGAAGAAATGGGCATTGTCACACCGGAAATATCTGAGGACAAAGTACTTGAGACCATTCCTGACCGCAGAAACGTTTTTGCAAAGGCCATAAACTTAAGACCAGAAATTGAGATAAGCCAATTGTACATTAAGAACAGTGAACTTGAACTGGCTAATGCAAAATACAATCCCACCATATCTCTTAATGCAAGCAGCGGAACAAATAACGTAAGCGGCACAGGCACAAATTACGGCAAACAGATTAAGACTAATTGGACCAATACCGTCGGCGTAACTATAACTGTCCCCATCTATAGCAACCGCACATACAAGAGCGCTACGGAAAAGGCAAAGAACAATATCAGTTATTATAAACTTGCTGCGGAACAGACGGAAAATGACATGTATAAAACAATAGACAATTTATACCTGAACGCTAAAAACACTCAGCAAGAGTACATTAGCGCAAAGAAATCATACATAAGCGCAAAAGAAAGTTATGATCTTGTATGCGAGCAGTTTAATCTCGGAATGAAAAACCTTGTGGAGCTGGAACAAGAGAAGAGCACATATCTATCTGCAGAGCAGCAAGTTGCACAAACAAAGTACATGGCTCTTTATAATCTGCAGGTACTTAAGTTTTACATGGGAGAGGAGATTGATATTTAAAAGCTGCTCATCAGCAAAATCCGTCGTGATAAAAAAATTAAAAAAACAATAATATGAACAATAAGAAAAAAATAATTTGGTGGAGCATAGCAGCTGTTATAGTGATAGTTGCATGCGTGCTTATTTTTGGAAAGAAAAGTTCTAAAAGCGTTATGACGTTTAAGATGGAGGCAGTTAAACGCGGAAATGTAAACAATACCGTTACCGCAACGGGTACCATAGAGCCTGTTGTAAAGGTGGAAGTCGGTACTCAGGTCTCCGGTATTGTTAAAAAACTTTACGTAGATTATAATAGCGTCGTTAAAAAAGGACAGGTAATTGCGGAGTTAGATAAAACAACGTTAATGGCTGATTATGAGAGCCAAAAGAGCAGTTATGCAAAGGCTCAGAGTGATTATTCTTATCAACTTAAAAATTACAACAGAGAAAAAATGCTGCATGACAAAGGACTTGTGGCAGACAGCGAATATGAATCGGCCCTTGACAGCTACCAAAGTTCTAAAAACACTCTGGCAATGTCCGGACAGAGCATGGAGAAGGCAAGAACAAACCTCTCCTATGCAACAATTACCTCGCCTATTGACGGAGTTGTATTGAGCAAGAGCGTTGAGGAAGGCCAGACTGTTGCCGCAAGCTTTAGTACTCCTACACTTTTCTATATTGCAAAAGACCTTACGCAAATGAGAGTTATAGCTGATGTTGACGAGGCCGACATAGGTAATGTTAAGGATGGACAGAGAGTTGAGTTTACAGTAGATGCTTATGTTGGAGAGACCTTCAAAGGCACGGTTACACAGGTAAGACAGAATGCTACAACCACCAACAACGTAGTCACTTATGAAGTTGTTGTGTCCGCTCCAAATCCCGATTTAAAATTAAAACCGGGTCTGACGGCAAACATAACAATCTATACAGCTGAAAAAAACAATGTACTTACCGTAAAACCTAAGGCGTTAAAATTTGATCCTCAGCTGTATGCAAAAAAAGACGGATATTCAATCGGCAAAACATCTCGGCAGTATCTTGGCAACCATACTGCCGGTGAGGCGGGAAAAGGAGTACTTTGGACCCTTAGTAATAAGACTTTTACAGCCATTCCTGTAGAGACGGGGACAAAGAGCAAAACTGCAGTTGAGATTACGGGCGGGGTACGGGAAGGAACAAAGGTTGTTGTGGAGATGAGCATGTCATCAACAGAAGATGCCACATTAAGCGATTCGGATTCAAGTAGTTCAAGTGATCAAAATTCACCTTTCATGCCTAAGCATCCGGGGGAAAATAATAATAAGAAGAGCGACAGCAACGGCGGCGGAAACAGTTCCGGTCCAAGATAAAACTGTCGGGATAAAAAAAATTAATAATTGAATAATACTATGGATACCAATAATAATTCGGCAAGTACCGGAGAGAAAAAGGTTATTATTGATCTGCAGGACATTAAGAGGAATTTCCTGGTAGGAGATGAGATTGTGCATGCTTTAAGAGGAGTAAGCTTTAAGGTGTATGAAGGTGAGTTTGTGACAATTATGGGAAAGTCCGGCAGCGGCAAATCTACGCTTTTGAATACCCTCGGATGTTTGGATACTCCCTCCGGCGGCGAATATTATCTTGACGGCGTTTCCGTCAGAACAATGAGCAAGCCGGAGAGGGCAATTCTGAGAAACAAAAAGATCGGATTTGTATTTCAGTCATACAATTTGCTTGCAAAAACCACCGCTCTGGAAAATGTAGAACTGCCGCTGATGTACAACTCCGCATATTCATCATCACAGCGTAAACAAGCTGCCATTGAAGCACTTACGGCAGTAGGACTAGAGGACAGAATGTACCATAAAAGCAATCAGATGTCCGGAGGACAAATGCAGAGAGTTGCAATTGCCCGCGCGCTTGTGAATAATCCGGCGGTTATTCTGGCGGACGAGGCAACGGGAAATCTGGATACAAGAACCTCCTATGAAATTTTGGTTCTATTCCAAAAGCTTCATGCAGAGGGGAAAACAATAATATTTGTGACACACAATCCGGATATTGCAATGTACAGCGGGCGTAATATAACATTGAGGGACGGAAAGATTAAAGAAGATATAGTGCACAACAATATTCAATCAGCCAGGAATGCACTGGAAGCTCTTCCAAAAAATGAAGATGAATAAAACGGGGAATAAAAATCATGAACTGGGGAAATTTATTTAAAATAGCTTTTAAATCAATAGCCGGCAATAAGTTGCGCACATTCCTTACAATGCTTGGAATTGTGATTGGCGTTGGTTCTGTTATTACCATGCTCGCGATAGGACAAGGTTCCAAAAAGAGCATTCAGAGCCAAATCTCAAAGATGGGCAGCAATATGATTATGATTATGCCGGGGACAGACGTAAGAGGCGGTGTAAGACAGGAAGCCTCTTCTATGCAGACACTTAAACTTGCCGATTATGAAAATCTAAAGGATGAAAGCGAGTATCTTTCTGCAATTAGCCCTAATGTGTCTTCCGGCTGCCAGGCAATTTTCGGAGGCAACAACTACCACACAACAGTAAGCGGAGTATCACAAGATTATCTTTCAATCAGACAGTTGGAAGTACAGGACGGAGAGATGTTTGATGACACGGATATTAAGACAAGTGCAAAAGTTTGCATAATTGGCAAGAC
>DAIRSJ010000078.1:0-5016 GCA_036804445.1 Candidatus Egerieousia sp. | reverse complement strand
AGATAAAAGGAATGCGATGGATGAGATTTTTGTAAAACGCGGTTACTTCCGCAACCTTGTAATTGACATACCCATTCCTCAAATCAGTAAAAGAGTTTTCTGTGATTACATCTGCAACAGTTTTGCAAGGGGAGGAAAGAGAGCGGAAATAAAACAGGCCGGAACAATTTACGATTATGTAGAGGGGGACCCGTGGTACACTCAGCACCTTGCGGAAATTTGTTTTCTGCTTACAAAGGACATCTTGGACCAAAAGACAGTAGAGCTTGGCTTTGAGAATCTTATAAATATGCATGAGTATGAGCTGCACAATACCGTTTACAGCTTGAGCAGACATCAAATTCAAATGATAAAGGCAATTCTGGACGGAGTTACAAAGTTCAGCAAGAGCGAGATTTTAAACAAATACGGTTTAAATTCCTCCGCAAATGTTAATCACTTAAAAGAGGCGCTTACAAAAAAAGAGATTGTGACGTTTGTGAAAAAAGGTGACGTTGAATTTAACGATGCGCTCCTAAAGACTTGGCTGAAAGATTATTTCTTTGCAAAATAAATTATACATGAAAAATTTAGTTGTCCTTAGCGGAGCGGGAATGAGTGCGGAGAGTGGAATCAGTACATTTAGAGACAGCAACGGCCTTTGGGAAAATTATAATGTTGAAGATGTTGCATCAATTGACGGATGGTACAGAAATAAGAATCTGATGTTGGATTTTTATAATGCGCGCCGTCACGAGTTAGAAAAAGCGCAGCCAAATGAGGGACATATTTACGTTGCAAGACTACAGGAAAGGTACAATGTAACCGTTGTAACTCAGAACATAGATAACTTGCATGAAAGGGCCGGCAGTAAAAAAGTGATTCACCTGCACGGGGAACTTACAAAAGCGCGCGGAGAAAATCAGGATTATTATCTTGCACATAATATCGGATATGAAGATATTAAAATAGGAGACAAAACTTCCGGTGGGGATCAGTTGCGTCCGCACATTGTTTGGTTTGGAGAAGCTGTCCCGGAACTTGCGCGCGCAGCCTCGGAAATTGAGAAAGCAGACCTACTGATCATCATAGGAACATCTTTGGTTGTCTATCCGGCCGCAGGCCTTGTCAATTACACCAAACCGGACTGCAAGATCTATCTTGTTGATCCCAAACCGGTTTCCACCAGCGCCCATGTGGAGCAAATCATGAAAAAAGCATCGGAAGGGATGAAAGACCTTTGGGAAATCCTAAAGGGATAATTATCTTAGTACGCAGAATCTATCGAGATGAAAAAAAATACAATCATTTTAGCGGCGTTTCTTACATGCATAAATGTGCTGATTGCTACAAGCATGCAAACCGCATTTGCACAGAAAGTTAATGAAACGGTCGGAGCGCGTGTCAAGAACGGATCATGCACTGGCGCTGTAATTCCGGCAAAAAAAGACGGCACCCTTAAGTTTGCGGTTATGTCAGATGTCCACATCTCCATTGGCGCACCAAGCGTAAGGGGAACCGCAGCCTGTGTGGAAGACATTAATAAAAATCCTGATATACAATTTGTTATAATATCAGGTGATATCGCAAATTTTGGTGCGGATGATGAACTTGCATGCGCAAAAAATATTTTTGACAAGCTTAACAAACCGTGGTTTATTGTTGCGGGCAATCATGATGCAACATGGTCGGAAAGCGGAACCAACTCATTTGCAAAAACTTTTGGGTATGAAAGATTTTCATTTGATGCCGGCGGAATAAAATTTCTGGGGACTCAGTGCGGTCCCAACGTAAGAATGGCCCCGGCCCTAATCCCGAGAGAGAGCATGCTGTGGTTAGATTCATGTATCAATGCGCTCCCTGATAATCAGCCATTTGTGTTTGTCAATCACTATCCTCTGGATAGTTCTCTGCTTAAATACGATGAGGTCTTAAATCTCCTGAAAAAGAAAAATATTCAGTTCTCAATAAACGGACACTGGCATTCAGATAATGCAATGGATTATGAAGGGGTGCCTGGCGCTATTGTCCGTTCAACTCTTGCAACAAAAAAAGGAGATATTGGATATGTGATTGTAAATGTGGAGGGTGCAACGGTTACATTTAGTGATAAAATCGTAGGGAAAGAAGAGCGCAAGCCGTGGTTTACCATTAGGATGAGCAACGGTGCGCCTTACCGTAATGCAATTAAATATGAGCATCCTCAAAACACCGTAAACTCCGGATATCAACAAGAAGTCAAAGAGTTATGGCGAGTTGAAAACCCGGCGGATATTGGCTGCGCGGCTGCAATATGGAGGCCCGGGGAAGCTCTGGTTCAGCCTAATGAAGGAGTCAATGCGCTGCCAACCGTAAGCAACAAAATTAAAAAGGGAGATATTGTCATTTATGCAGATGAGGCCGGGTATGTTTACGGATTGGATGCCGTTACAGGCTCAAAACAATGGAGTTACAGAACAGATGGAAAAATATTCTCTTCTCCCGCGGTTGGAAATTTAAACAACTCGGCAAGCGGCAGGAAGACAAAAGGCGGCAAAGAAGAGGGCATTGTAGTCATAGGCAGTACAGACAATTACATCTACGCACTAACGGCAAAAACAGGCAATCTGATTTGGAAATTCAAATGCAGAAAATCTGTTCTCGGGAGTGCAAATATCTATAAAGGAAGAGTTTACATCGGAGCTTCAGACGGTTCAATGCGCGCGCTCAATTTGAAGAACGGCAAGTTAATCTGGGAAAACAATGAAGTGAAAGGATTTATGGAGGCCCGCCCTTATGTTGATAATGAACAAGTTGTGATGGGTGACTGGGCAACCAATCTTTACTCCTTCAATCCAAAAAACGGCAAGATTCAATGGGTTTGGTCAACAAAAAAATCCAGCATGATGCTATCGCCTGCAGAAGTGTGGCCTGTAAAATCAAATGGCAAGATTATTTTTGTAACTCCGGAGAGAATTAATTACCAGATAGATGCAAAGACAGGCGAACTCTTTGCAAAAAGTTACGGCGGGCGTGAATCAATCGGACTTTCACCGGACGGGAAATATTATTTCATAAAAAACATGAAAGATACGGTCCGCGCATACAAAGCGGGAGAGATATCAATCGGCACCGCGCAGGTGCAGCCTTCAAAAAGCAGCGTCCCCGTAAAGTGGCAAACCATAACCGATTATGGCTACGAGATAGCACCCACCCCTATTACATGTTCTGTCGGGAACGGAAAAGAAAATATGGGAATTGCTTTTATCCCGACAGATAAAGGGAATATTTACGCTCTAAATATTTCAGACGGTTCAATAGCATGGCAGCACAGAGTTGCCGGAGCACTTATAAACTATATTTTGCCCGTAGGTCACAACCAATTGTTGATAAGCACAATGGACGGAATAGTCACTTTACTTGAATACTAAAAATTTACAAAAAAACTTGCGGATATGTATGAATGGGCGGAGGAAATGAATTGCGCCGTTACGGTTTGCGACACGGATGGTGTGATTCTTTTTATGAATAAAAAATCAAGAGAAACTTTTGCAAAATACGGCAATATGGTTGGCAAAAACCTTAAGAGTTGCCACAATCCGGAATCCATTGAGAAGATGAAAAATATGCTGGCCACCGGCGGCAGTAACACTTACACAATTGAAAAAGAAGGTGTTAAAAAAATGATCTACCAAACCGTATGGAAGAAAAACGGTACGGTCGCCGGCCTTGTAGAGATATCCATGGTCCTGCCGGACATTGTTCCGCACCGAATACGCAAATAGATCGTCCTAAGAAAAATTCAATTATTTATTCTATCGGACTGAACTCGGATTTGCCGGCACCGCAAAGCGGGCATTCAAAATTCTCCGGCAAACTTTCAAACGGAGTCCCGGGTGCTATACCCAAATCCGGATCTCCCTGGGCCGGGTCATATTCCCAACCGCAAACATCGCATCTGTACTTTTTCATAATTCAGATTATTAAATAATATGCCGTGAATTTAATAATTATAATTTAATATCAATAACTATTTCAAAATATTAAGGATCTTGCCCCATAAGTCACTGTCATCGGAGAGTTTGTGCATAAGATAATCAGATATCCAAAAGCCCAATTTTCCGTCGGCGTAAAGTTGCTTTTGGTCGGAAACCGTTATGTTTTCCATATCCCAAACAATAGTGGTCAAAAATGCCTTGCCTTTTGAGGTCTCCGCTACCAAAGCGGGATTAACCTTAACCAGCAATTCTCCGAATTCATCCTGTCCGTAAGGCACCAATCTGGAAAAATTTTCCCCTCCATAATAAGCATCACTTTTTCTCTCCTCTACGCTCATTGAGGCAATTTCATTTTCAAGATCGGATATGGTTTTATCTGCATATGAAATGCCGTCTCCGCCCCTGCTCATCTCAAGTTTGAGTTCCTCTATTGCCTGGCGCACCCCTTCTGCAGCTTCCTTGTTGTATTTTTGCAGCTCGCGATAGTTTTTCTCCATCTCCTGCAATGCCTTTTTGTAATCCTGCCCGGAAGTCGGTTGCGCAGAACCCTTTCTCAGATCGGAGATCAGTGCCCTAAGATATTCTTCACGGGATACCGGAACATAAATCGGAATATCGGTTTTTTCCACAACGGTTACATTTCCGTAAACCGGACGGCCGTAAAAATCGGCCGTTTTTTGAGGGCAGCAATAAATGCCCGGTACCGCGGGAGTCCCTACGGTTTCATCGGGGTTATCAAAACAAATGGAGAGTTTGGAATAACCTTCCGACGGATACTTTGCACCCCCTTCAAACATATAAGGAGAGAAGTAAACCTCAAGCCAATTCTCGTAACCGTAGCAAAATACTCTTATGCCCTGAGGAGGCGATATAAGTCCCCACTTGGTTATTAATGAGCATATTTTGTCAAACAAAGGTTTATATGGACCGCTAGTCTTTATTTCCGTTTCGCCTTTTGTAAAGGGCATGAAAGTGCGGAGATCTTTTGAAGTATAATCCTCTATACTTACGGTCTTTTCTGAAAACGGAGGTCGCTGTTGCGCAAAAACATTTTGCGGGA
>DAIRSJ010000077.1:0-5090 GCA_036804445.1 Candidatus Egerieousia sp. | reverse complement strand
TCCGCAGATGAGCCGGCAGCAGAAGCTGCTATTGGCTTACAATCAGCAGGATTCACCAGATACAGTTTGCATACAACACGCGCACCTACTATGCCTGACGGAATATAAAACTCCCTTTCAAGTACAATCAGGGAACCATCATCAAGCGCCAGTAACTCACTGACACCCATTGCATAAGGCATATCAACTGCAGCACCTTTCTCAGCAGGAGATTTAGAGAGTACCTGACTCGCGACAGACATTATTATTGAAAACAAATCTCCCGTGCCGTCACCTGAACCACCGTTCTTTACAGCATTAGCACGCTTCTCCTCGGCCGCCTTATTTTCAGCCGCTACCGCATCTGCAGCGGAGGGCGCATCCATCTTGTAAACATATTGCGCAACAGGTTGAAGATTCTCATCAAATGATTGAAATCTCAGAACATTTTGAACTCCGTTTGTTGCAGTAGCCTGAGTACCGTCAGAAGGAATAGTACTTTCAGTTGTCGTCCAAAAACGATGAGTATTAGCATTATACGCAAGACTCTCAAAACCGGAATTAGAGGATGCTCCGGAAAAAACTGTCGGGATATTAAAACTTCTGCCGGTCCTTGCACCCTTCATATCATACTCATAAACAGCCTTATCCGCCTCACCGGAGATAAAAACCGTTTTTAGAGACGGCACATACACAATCCCCTCCGCATCACGGTTCACACCCCCGCCGGCAGAGAAAAAAGAAACACCCGTCCCCTCCGCAGAACTGTTTGAAGCGGAGAGAATTTTGCCACTCTTCTTGTCAAACTTAATCTCAAAAATGAAGAAGCCGTCACCTGCACTTTTATCGCTCACCACAGCATAATGCGACTCATCAATCATAGAAATTCCACTATAATCACCGGGAGTCACAGTCTTCGGAAAACTTTGCTGTTCAAGAGCTTTCTCAACATTAAACTCATGCGCCTGAGCGCTTGCATTAGAAATATTGCCGCATCCCGCCACAATCAGCGCCGCAATAAAAAACAAAAAAGACCTCTTCATACCTCTAATAATTAAACAACTACAAAGGTACTATTTTCATATTCACGACAGAATCAATTACTTTTGCAAAGTCCAGCCTGCGTTATTAAAAAGATTCCCCATCTCAATTGCAGTAACCATTGCATCAGAACCCTTGTTACCTGCCTTAGTGCCGGCACGTTCAATAGCCTGCTCAATAGTATCGGTGGTCAAAATTCCGTACGCAATCGGAACGCCGGTCTGCAAAGAAACCGAAGCAACTCCTTTTGCGGATTCATTTGCAACCATCTCAAAATGAGCAGTTGCGCCACGGATTACAGCACCCAGACAAACAACGGCAGAGTACTTTCCGCTCTCAGCCATTTTTTTTGCCACTAACGGAATTTCAAAAGCTCCTGGGGCCCATACAACATCCAGATTATCAGAATTTCCGCCGTGTCTCAAAAAGGCATCTTCTGCTCCCGACAGCAATTTTCCTGTTATAAATTCATTGAATCTGGCAACCGCAATTCCAATATGCAAATTGTCCGCTAATAATTTCCCCTGTACAACATTCATGATTTCAGATATTTATATTTATTAATTTTATTTAACATTTTTCACGTGAAGCAAATGCCCCATCTTCAGATATTTAGTATAGAGATAAAACTTATCATCCGCCGTAGACTCAATCTCAATAGGCTCCCTGCGCACAATCTCAATCCCATACTTTTCCAATCCGCGAATCTTATCCGGGTTATTAGTCATGAGTATTAACTTCTTAACACCCAAATCGTTAAGAATAGCAGCACCATCACTGTAATCTCTCAAATCAGGCTTAAACCCAAGGGCAATATTTGCCTCCACAGTATCCATCCCGCCGTCCTGCAAATGATACGCGCGCAGCTTGTTAATCAAACCAATACCACGTCCTTCCTGACGCAAGTAAAGCAAAACTCCCCTGCCCGTCTTCTCTATTTTTTTCATGGCAAAATGCAACTGGTCGCCGCAATCACATCTTAATGAGCCAAATACATCGCCTGTCAGACATTCAGAATGAATTCTGCAAAGCACCGCATCATCACACGCAGACGCAACATCCCCCTTTACCAGCGCAACATGATGAGCCCCGGTAATAGAATTCTCATAACCGTAAATTTTAAAATTTCCGTATTTAGTTGGTAATGAAGCTGTCGTAATACGTCTGATTATTTTCTCTTTTTTCTCACGATAGGTTATCAAGTCTGCAATTGTGATAATTTTAAGAGAGTGCCGTTCAGCAAATTGCAGCAGTTCGGAGGTCCTCATCATTGTTCCGTCATCCCTCATAATCTCACAGCACAATCCGCACTCTTCCATTCCCGCAAGCCGCGCAATATCCACAGTAGCCTCTGTGTGTCCGGCTCTTACAAGAACACCGCCCTCTCTTGCACGAAGCGGAAACATGTGACCGGGTCTGCGAAAATCCGACGGCTTGACATCAGAATCAACACATTTCCTGGCAGTTATAGCGCGCTCAAAAGCAGAAATTCCTGTAGAGGTTGAAACATGGTCAATAGAAACGGTAAAAGCAGTAGAGTGGTTATCTGTGTTATTACCAACCATTTGCGGCAATCCGAGCCGTTCAGTCACAGCCACACTCATTGGCATGCAAATCAGTCCCTTACCGTTAACTGCCATAAAATTAACGTTTTCCGGAGTCGCCCACCGCGCGGCACATATCAAATCCCCCTCATTCTCCCTCTCGGGATCATCGGTCACAACAATCAGCTCCCCCGCCTTAAAAGCCTCAAGAGCCTCCTCCACACTTGCAAATTTATTTTTGCCAATCTCACTCATATATATCTAATTAAAATCCATTTCGCGACAGAAAATCCATGTCAATCTCACCTCTTTTTTTTGAGCGATTCCCCGCAGAACCGCACAGGAATTTCTCAACATACTTTCCCAAAATATCACACTCGATATTTACAAAATCGCCCGCTCTTTTCAGACCAAAAACAGTACGGCGTCTGGTTTCCGGAATCAGAGAAACTGAAAATGTATTCTCTTCCAACTTGCTGATGGTAAGACTTATACCATCAAGAGCAACAGAACCCTTCATGACAATATACTTAAGGATTTCAGCTACTGCCCGGACAGAAACAATAACCGCATTCCCCTCCTCTCTCATTGATGCAATAACTCCCGTCCCGTCAATATGACCCGTAACAATATGACCGTTAAGACGGCCGGAAGCATGCACATTTGTACATTCATCTATCTGACCGTCAAGCATTCCTGCAACAAGCAACGCCCGCTCAAGATTCACCGCATCATTAAACTTCAACGCACCAAGAGTGCTGCTGCGCAAAGTCTCCGGCATCACCTCCGCACAAAAGCTGTAATCATCAAACTCCGTAACAGTCAGACAGACACCGTTTACCGCAATACTATCCCCGATTCTCAAACCGGACAACGCAGAATTTTCAGAGGCCTTATCATTAACTGTCAACGGCTCTGCGGCAATTTTTATCTTGCACCCTGCGCCCTCGCGCCGGACAGAAACCACTCTCCCGATTTCTTCAACAATTCCCGTAAACATATCTCAAAAACCTATAACTCAAAATATTTGAACTTCAATATTAGTTCATCGCAACTTCATCAAAATCTCGAACAACTTATTTTGACTTCATTTTTTCACAATTCCCCTTATATAAAAATCTTCCCCCACTACGTCAGACACAACATCATCCAATTGTAACGCATTACTCATCAAATCAATACCGGCACCTTCAACCGGAGAAACCGCACCGCTCCCGCCGATAATCTTAGGCGCCACAAACGCAATCACTTCATCCACACAACCGCACTCAATCAAAGAAGCATTTAAATTTCCGCCACCCTCAACAACCACAGAATCAATTCCCAACTTCCCTATTTTCAACAACATATCCTTAACATCCACCCTCCGCTCAGGTACACCGTCATGACCGAACTTTCCAATATGCCCTGTCTCTCCTGCGTATCCGCAATCATCTTCATCAACATTATTGCACAACAGAGTCTCAACCCCCGCATCTCTCAAAGCGGTCAACCGCTCGGCAGATGCTACCGGAGTATGGACGACAATTGTCCGGTACTGTTTTGCAGTGTAAATCAGCTTATTACCGGCAGTCTCGGAAGAAATTATACACTCCGCAATTGATGCTTTGCTATCCACAATAATCCTAATAGGTTGTCTGAAAGGGCCTTCTAACCTGCAGTTAAGCAGTGGGTTATCCGCCCTCACACTTCCGATTCCAAGAGCAACCGCCATATTCTCAGCCCTCAAATGATGCACCATATTCCTTGCAATCTCTCCGGTAACCCATTTAGAATCACCAAGATAAGAGGCAATCTTGCCATCCAGAGTCATTGCATATTTCAGCATCACCCAGGGAAGACCTGTCGTGATATACTTCAAAAAAATTCTATTTTGTTTAATTATTTCATCGCGACAGATGCCCACATTGACCTCAATTCCGGCCTCTCTTAATATTGAAATTCCCTTGCCGGCAACAAGAGGATTAGGGTCTTCAATGCCGACAAACACTCTCCTAATTCCGTAACTGATAACGGCTTCCGTGCACGGGGGAGTTTTACCGAAATGACAGCACGGCTCCAGAGTGACATACAAATCCGCACCCCGCGCATCTTCCGTACAATTCTTTAAAGCGTTGCGTTCCGCATGAGGTTCTCCAAAACGCTCATGCCAACCCTCACCGATAATGTGATTGTTTTTGACCACCACAGCCCCAACAAGAGGATTTGGATTAACCCACCCTAATCCGTTAGATGCCAAGCTTATGGCTCTTTTCATATAAAAAATATCCTGCTTATCCATAAAAAATGCCCCAAGTAAAACCCGGGGCATCTAAACGTAATTCAGCAGGATACAAATCCCGCATTATGTATCTTCTACCATCCGGACTTTACCGTCGGTATCGGAATCTCACCGATTCAGTTCCCTTAAAACCAAGACGTTGCATACAACAATCGTCATAAGAGAAGTCGCGGACTTTAACCGCCGGTAGGGAATTACGCCCTGCCCCGAAGACTACCTGTTGGCTGCAAAGGTAATACATTTTT
>DAIRSJ010000076.1:0-5187 GCA_036804445.1 Candidatus Egerieousia sp. | reverse complement strand
AGGCGGCGGAATTGGATAAAGATTTAAGGTTTTTCTCTCAGCATCTGATGGATGCGGATACGGGATTTTCATTGCCTGAACCGGCACCGTTCACATTCTCTTTTAACTCTCCGCAAGGAGCCTGCCCGCGCTGCAAAGGACTTGGATATATCTCACAATTAGACATTTCTAAAATCATACCCAATCCGTACAAATCTATAAATGCGGGAGGAATTCTTCCGCTTGGAAGCTACAAGGACACAAACAATTTCCGCATACTGGAGAGCATGGCAAAGAAATATGATTTTTCTCTGAATACTCAAATTAGAAATCTGCCGGATGATATCCTTAATATGATTATCTATGGAACTGATGAACTGTTCAGGGTAAACCTTGCAGACGGAACTCTGCTTGCGCCATTCCCCGGAATTGTCTCAAAGCTAGAGCAAAAAGAGGAAGATGATGATTTAAGCGCACGCAAGGAGAGATTCATTGAGGAGACTGTTTGCCCGGAATGTCACGGCACTCGCTTAAAAAAAGAGGCACTCTATTTCAAAATAGATAACAAAAATATTGCTGAAGTTGCCGCAATGGATATAGATACCTTGGCGGAGTGGATAAAAACTCTTCCGGAAAAGTTGGATAAAAAACAAAATCTGATTGCGCGTGATGTCATAAAAGAGCTTAATGACAGAATAGGTTTTTTGCAGGCGGTGGGTTTGAATTATCTATCTCTCGACAGAGCAACAAGAACACTCAGCGGAGGTGAAAGCCAGAGAATTAGGCTTGCCACTCAGATTGGAAGCAAGCTTGTAAACGTGCTATATATTTTGGATGAGCCAAGCATTGGACTGCATCAGAGAGATAATATAAAGCTCATTAATTCACTTAAGCAATTGAGAGATGAGGGTAACTCCGTAATGGTGGTTGAGCATGATCTGGAGACAATGTTAAGCGCAGACTGGCTGATAGATTTGGGACCGGGAGCAGGCTCCAGAGGTGGTGAACTTTTATTTAGCGGCACACCGGATGAACTCATGAATATGCCTCTTTCTAAAATCAAAGGCATGCACAGTTATACTGCTGATTATCTCAGGGGTATAAAAAAGATAGAGATTCCGGCGGAGAGACGTAAAGGCAACGGAAAATTTTTAAAGTTATATGGAGCAACGGGGAACAACTTAAAGGGTGTTAACCTGCAAGTTCCGCTTGGATGCCTTGTTGGAGTAAGCGGAGTAAGCGGTAGCGGAAAATCTTCATTAATCAATGAAACGCTGATGCCAATTCTGAGCAAATATTTTTACAGGTCTTTAATGACGCCTCTTCCCTATCAAAAAATTGAAGGCATAGAAAACATTGATAAACTGATAGTTGTTGACCAAAGTCCTATAGGCCGCACGCCTCGCAGCAACCCGGCAACATACACAAATGTCTTTTCAGATATCAGAAAACTTTTTGAAAAAACACCGGACGCACAGATAAGAGGATTCAAGGCGGGAAGATTTTCATTTAACGTAAAAGGCGGAAGATGTGAAACTTGCAAGGGTGCAGGAGTGGAAACCATAGAGATGAATTACTTGCCAAGCGTTTACGTCACCTGCAAAGAATGCAACGGCAAGAGATATAACGCAGAAACACTGGAGGTAAAATATAAAGGCAAAAGCATAAATGATGTATTGGAAATGACTATTTCCCAGGCGGTTGAATTCTTTGAGCACATACCTTCAATAATACCAAAACTCAAAGCGCTGGAGGATGTGGGGCTTGGCTATGTAAAACTTGGACAGCCATCCACAACATTAAGCGGAGGAGAGAGCCAAAGAGTGAAATTGGCCACAGAACTATCCAAAAAGGAGACAGGAAGCTCTCTTTATATCCTTGACGAGCCTACAACTGGCTTACATTTTGAGGATATAAAAGTACTGCTTGGAGTACTTCAAAAAATTGTGGATAAGGGAAATACCGTCGTGATTATAGAGCACAACCTTGATGTCCTTAAATCCGTTGATTGGCTGATAGATATGGGACCGGAAGGGGGACGCGGAGGCGGAAATATAATTACAGAAGGAACTCCGGAACAAGTAGCAAAAGAGAAAAAATCATATACGGGGAAATATCTTAAGGAGATATTATAAACTGCATCTGATAAAGTTTGAATAGATACAATTAAGATGGACAAAGTAAGAGTGTTTTGTAAAAACACAAATGAAAATTACAGTATAAAACCGGGGACAACGGTTAAAGATTTCTTAAAAGAAATTAAATATCAAGAGGGTGAGCACCGCGTACTTGCCGCATACGTGAACAATCAGCTGAAAGAGCTTAGTACTCCTTTGTTCATGGCCTCCAGAATTGAATTTCTGGATATTACAGCCGGGGACGGAAGAAGAACTTATGTACGTTCATTAAGTTTTTTGCTGCAGCGCGCCGTGTATGATTTATATCCGGATTGTATCTTAAGTCTTGACTATACACTGCCCAACGGACTATACGGAGAACTCAGGGATAAAAAAGATTTCTCAATTACAGTACCTGTTACAGAAATTGATATCAGTAAATTGCTTGACAGGATGGCCGAGCTTGTTAAGAAAAATTTCTTGTTTATTAAGACTAAAATCCCGACAGATGAAGCTCAGGCAATTTTTAATTCACATGGACAGCTTAGCAAAACAGCACTGCTGAAATCTATTGGAAAATTTTTCTCACATATCTACTACTTAGACGGTTACGGAGATAATTTCTACGGTCCGCTGGTATATTCTACAGGATATTTGACGGCATATAATCTGATAAAATACAATGACGGATTCTGCCTGCAGGCACCCGTTCCGTATCCTCCGTATGATATGCCGCATGTGAAATTTCAGGATAAGCTTTTTGAAATCTTCAAAGAGAACAGAGATTGGTGTGAGATTACCGGAGCAAAAGATATGGGTACTATAAATCAGGGTATTCTTAACGGATATGCAAGAAACATTATCCAAGTTTCAGAAGCTCTGCATGAGCGTAAATTTGCGGTTATTGCAGATAAAATTTATCAAAGAAAAGATAAAGTAAAATTAGTACTTATTGCCGGCCCGTCCAGCAGCGGCAAGACAACGTCATCTAAACGTATTGCTCTGCAACTTAAAGTATTAGGACTGAATCCTATCATTATTTCCATGGATGATTATTTTGTTGACAGGGCGCATACTCCAAAAGACGAGAACGGAAATTATGATTTTGAATCTGTAAACGCATTGGATTTGGAGCTGCTAAACAAACAGCTTAACCAACTCTTTAACGGAGAGGAAATCACTCTGCCTAAGTTTGATTTTGAAGCTGGATGCGGCACAATGACGGGACCTAAGATCAGAATGAACGGAGGGGATATCTTAGTAATGGAAGGTATCCACGCTCTTAACCCTACATTAACTGAAAAAATAGCACCGGAGAAAAAATTTAAAGTTTATGCCTCTGCATTAACCTCACTGTCAATTGATGAGAACAATTCACTTTCCACTACTGATGCGCGTCTTTTAAGAAGAATGGTAAGAGATAATAACTTCCGCGGCATAACTGCAGAAGAAACAATTTTAAGATGGAAAAGCGTTGTTGCAGGCGGAAACAAAAACATCTTCCCCTATCAGGAAAACGCAGACATAATGTTCAACTCATATTTAATATATGAACTTCCAATGTTGAAATTCTACGCTGAACCGCTGCTAAGAAGAATATCACCGCTCTCCCCCGCCTACGCGGAGAGTTTGCGGCTCATCAAATTCCTGTCATACGTGGTAGAAATCAACTTTAAAGAACAAGCTGCAATTCCGCCAACATCCATCATGCGTGAATTCATCGGCGGCAGCTCTTTTAAGTATTAGAATTTGCGCCGCTGCACAATCTTGCCGTATCACTATGCATACAAGCACAACATAGTATGCAAATACTTGAAAGGCAAATTGTTAATTTCACATCTGTAAAATAAAAAGTTTTGATCATTTGGCATACAAGATACTAAGTGATGATGTACTTTTAAGGAAATTTATATAAAAATAAGTTTCAATATATTTAAACTTTTAATACCTTTGTGATGGAGAGAAAAATAATGACTTATGGGGGTATTTTGAAGCTTTTCTAAAAACTCTTGATGAACAAACTGTTGAAAAAATACAATATGGACTGCTCATGCTCAAGACACAAAATAGGATTTCAAAAAAATTTGTAAAATGTCTAGTAGATGATTTGTATGAATTAAGAACAGAATACAACGGCAATACATACAGGATCTTTTTCGTTTTCGATGAGGGACAATTAATTATCTTATTAAGCGGCTTTAAAAAGAAATCACAAAAGACTCCTAAAAAAGAGATAAATAGAGCTATTATGATAAAGGAGGCATATTATGCACAGAAACGACAACAAAATAAGAAATTACGATAAAGTGCTGGATAAAAGATTTGGTAAGGCCGGTTCAGCTAAAAGAGCCCTGTCAGAAAATAAAGCGTATAATTTTTACGCAGGAGTGCTTCTTAAAAATGCTCGCATGGAGGCCAAAATGACTCAGCTTCAACTTGCACTAAAAACCGGTACTTCAAAATCGTATATTTCAAGAATTGAGAACGGTGATATAACTCCTAGTGCTGGAGTTTTTTATCGCTTTGTCAACGCAATGGGAATGAAAGTAGAAATTGTCCGCCCTATTTCTCCTGCCTCACGATAAAAAATCTTGAGACCGTCAACCTGTTGGAAATTATATGTTATCATAATGTTGGATTTATAGCGCGCATCATAGCCTTAATCTCTTGCTTTGCAGCTTTCCATCTTGGCACATCTACTTTAGGCCCAACCACTTCCACAACCTTTGCGGAGATAATGGAACCCACTTCCCCGCAAATTGCAAGAGGCATATCGTTGGCATGCGCATATAAAAATCCTGCGGCATACAAATCACCTGCACCGGTTGCATCCACAATGTTTGCCGGTCTGGCTTTTATCCTATAGAATTTGCTTCCGCTCTGAATTAAAGAGCCGTCCTTGCCGATTTTTACAACTGCAATTTTGCAAATCTTTGCAATCTCACGCACCGCAAGCTCAGGTTTTAGCTTTGTAAAACTTTGAGCTTCAAGCTCATTTGCAAAGACTATGTCTACATAGTGAGAAATCACATCGTGAAGAAAAGCATTATTGCTCTCCACAATATTATAGCTTGCCAAATCCAAAGAAATT
>DAIRSJ010000075.1:0-5258 GCA_036804445.1 Candidatus Egerieousia sp. | reverse complement strand
ACCGAGATTGATGTAAGGGGAGAAAGGCTTAATGATGCGCTGGATATTGTTGCACGCTATATTGATGATGCTGAACTCGTCGGAGCCTCTAAGGTGCGGATTCTTCATGGTAAAGGGACCGGTGTGCTTAAGGAGGAAATACGCAAGTTTTTAAAAACAATCCCCGCCGTGCAAAGCTGCACTGACGAGGATGTTCGTTTTGGCGGTTCCGGCATTACCATTGTCCAAATGAAATAAATCCCTTGTGTTATATTCCAAATGCTTTCTTCACCCTAGGCACCGCATCAAGCAGCTCCCAGCCAAAGAATTGCACTCTCTTTTTTACGTTCTTACCGTTTCTGACAACCGTTACTTCTCCAACATAAGGCGTACGGCCCATGTGACCGTAAGCGGCTGTTGGCAAGTAGATTGGGTTTTTCAATTGGAATTTATCTATTATAACCGCAGGACGCAGGTCAAAAATTTCTTCGACAATTTTTGCAATCTCACCGTCCGACATAACAGTTTTGCCGCTTTCGGCAGATCCGCCGTTTTTGGCAACTCTTGCGGTTCCAAATGTGTTAATGAAAATGCTTAGCGGTTTTGCAACACCAATTGCATAAGAAATCTGAATCTGAATTTCATCTGCAACTCCTGCAGCTACCAGATTCTTAGTTATATAGCGTGCCGCGTATGCAGCCGAACGGTCTACTTTGCTTGCGTCTTTTCCGGATAATGCCCCGCCGCCGTGCGCTCCGCGTCCTCCGTAAGTATCCACTATTATTTTTCTCCCCGTTAGTCCCGTGTCTCCGTGAGGTCCGCCAATTACAAATTTGCCTGTCGGGTTTACCAGCAGTTTATAATTGCAATCAAACAAGCCTTTAAGGCGTGCTGGCAGTTTCTTGATTAATCCTGGTATAAGAATGTTCTGAACATCGTTCTTGATTTTCTTAAGCATCTCCGTATCCGGCGCAAACTCATCATGCTGTGTTGACAATACAATAGTGTGAACTTTAACGGGTTTGCGGTTATCGGAATACTCTATTGTGAATTGAGACTTTGCATCCGGCCTCAGATAGGGCATCAGCTTTGTATTCTTTCTGACCTCTGCCAGCTCTTGCAATAACCTGTGGGATAGCCATATGGGAAGAGGCATGTAGTCGTCTGTTTCCCGACAGGCATACCCGAACATAATACCCTGGTCTCCTGCACCCTGATTGTATTTATCTTGTTTCTCCACGCCGCGTCTGATGTCTGCGCTCTGTCCGTGAAGGGCTGAGAGAATGCCGCAGGAATTTCCGTCAAACATATATTCGGTTTTTGTATAACCTATGCGGTTAATAATTTCTCTGGCAGTATGTTGAATATCAACATACGCATCCGAGTGAGCTTCTCCGCCCACAACTACAAGGCCGGTGCTCACAAAAGTTTCACAGGCAACCTTGCTCTCTGGATCTCGTCTTAAAAATTCATCTAGTACTGCGTCCGAAATCTGGTCTGCAACCTTATCCGGATGCCCTTCTGATACTGATTCTGATGTAAATAATAAAGCCATAACTAAATATTTTAAATTAAACACTTAGTGTAGAAATTTGACTTTGTATGTTCTGAACTCGCTCGGCAGATGTGCCGCCCGTTTCTTTTAGCATTTTTTAGCGTGGTTGCAAGCAGTCAAATCTCTCCACCCCTGGGAGGCAAAGTTAGTCAAAAATTGCGAATAATTATAATTATTGATAAATAATTGTTAAATAAGTGCTCTACCTATTTTGAAGAATTTTATTTTCTTGTAAATTTGCGCTGCTTTGAAAGAGCTGGTGAAAAACCGAATTAATTTACAAAACCTTAAATAATCAAATCATTTATGAAACAAACTATTAAGCTTTTTGCCTTGACGGTTCTGAGTTTGTTTATAGCTGTGGCATCCTATGCACAGGTTACAACATCCTCAATGAGCGGCAAGGTAACAGAGAAGGACGGGAGTCCTGTAGTTGGCGCTGCTGTTATAGCAACGCACACGCCGTCCGGCTCCAGGTATTATTCAACTACCGATAATTCAGGTAATTATCGCATCTTGAATATGAGAGTTGGAGGTCCTTATGAAGTTGAAGTATCCTTGCTTGGATACGGCAGCAGCAAATCAGGCGGTGCTTACTTAAAACTAGGCGAGAACTTTGTTAAGAACGTTGTGATGAACGTTGAGGCAGTTGCCCTTAATGAAGTTGTAGTTCAGGCAAAGGGAAACAACCCTATCATGAACTCTGATAAGAATGGTGCTTCCACCAACATCAGTTCCACACAGTTAAGACAGCTTCCTTCCATCAGCAGAGGTATCACGGACTTTACAAAGATGACCCCTCAGGCTAACGGAACTTCATTTGGAGGCCGTGATAACCGTATGAATACCATCACGATAGACGGTGCCGCATTTAACAACAACTTTGGA
Organism: Candidatus Egerieousia sp.; assembly: GCA_036804445.1. Taxonomy (GTDB): domain Bacteria; phylum Bacteroidota; class Bacteroidia; order Bacteroidales; family UBA932; genus Egerieousia. Next base: position 2,836 of record DAIRSJ010000075.1, on the reverse strand, counting down.
TTGAGTACATCTCAAATCCTTCCGGGGGGAAATGCTCAGCCAATAGCATTGGATGCTATTGAGGAGATTTCCGTTAACCTTGCTCCATTTGATATCAGGCAATCTCAGTTTACCGGCGCATCAATCAATGCTGTAACAAAGAGCGGAACTAATAAATTTTTCGGTTCTGTTTATACATACCTGAGACCTAAGAAGTTCACCGGAGACAAAGTTGGCGACAATACGGTTACCGGTGCTCATGATGCTAAATCAGAGACTTATGGTGTTACTTTCGGTGGTCCTATTATCAAGGACAAATTGTTCTTCTTTGTTAGCGGCGAGTATGAGAAGAAGACCACTCCTTCCGGAGCATGGGAGCCTAGCACAAACGGTGCATCAAATACAGCTACAAAGACTTCCCGCACAACAGTTTCTGACTTAAAGACAATGCATGATTTCTTATTGGACACTTACGGTTATGAGGCTGGTTCATATCAGAATTTCCCTAACTTTAAGAGTGATAACCACAAGATTCTTGCAAGGATTGACTGGAATATAAACAAGAACAACAAGTTTACCGTAAGATATAATGAAGTCGTTGGTACGTCGGATCAACTTACCAATTATAATTCCGCTCCAAATCCTAGGGGTTCCGGACGTAGTTCTGATAAATCCGTTGCCTTCAGCAATTCATGGTACGGTTTTAAGAATACCGTTAGAAGTATAACGGGTGAATTGGATAGCCACTGGGGAAAAGTTTCCAATCAGTTGCTTGCTTCTTACACTATGATTGAGGATAAGAGGACTTCTGACAGTAATGTGTTCCCATTCGTAGATATCTATAAAGGTGGTGATCAGTACATGGCATTTGGTTATGAGCTGTTTACTTACGGCAATGATGTAAAGAACAATACTTTCTCTGTAAAAGATAATGTTTCTATTAACCTTGGAGACCACAACTTGACATTTGGAGCTTCATTTGACAGGTTGTACTTTAAGAACGTATATATCAGAGAAGGAACATCTTATTATAGATATGATTACAACAATACAAAGGATCCTGCAACAGGTATAACTTATGCGGACGGTTTGGCTGCATTCTATGCAAATGCAACTCCTACTACATTTGCTGTAACTTATGGCTATAATAATCAGTCTACTCCTGGTGTTGAACTTGCATTCGGTCTTGGTGCGCTGTATGCACAAGATGAATGGCAGGTTAATGATGATGTCAAAGTTACTATGGGTTTAAGAGCAGAACTTCCGTTCTATCTTAACAGTTTGGATGACAATCCTGCAGTTGACGCTTACGGCTTTAACAGCTGGAACAATGCATTTAAAGATCATTACACAGTTGGTACAACAGCTGCAAAGAACTACTATATGAACAGCGGCAAATGGCCTCACAGAAAACTTCAGATAAACCCAAGAATTGGTTTCAACTGGGATATTAACGGAGACAGAAGTCTTCAGTTAAGAGGCGGTACGGGTTTGTTCAGTGGAATGCTTCCATTTGTATGGTTTACAAACCAGCCCGGTGGTTCAGGCATGATTCAGTCTCCAGAGACTATGATTACTTCACTTTCTACATTGGCAGCAAATAACATTACTTTCAACAAAGATTACAAAACAATGATAGCTGCTCATCCGACATTGTTCCCTACAACTCCAGGCAAACTTCCTTCAGGTTCAGCCCTTTGCGAGGTTGAAAAGAACTTCAAAATGCCTCAGGTATGGAGGAGTGATTTGGCTTTGGACATAGCTCTTCCTTGGAATATGGTATTTACTATTGAGGATATTTTCTCTAAAGATATTAATGCCGTTATGCAGAAAAATGTCAATTTGGAATATCCTGCAGGATACTACAAAGGTTTAGATAACAGACCTTATTGGAGTGGCAATAAAATTAATTCTTCGTTGAGTTCGGCAATGGTTCTTACAAATACAAGCAAAGGATACCAGAACTCCTTAACCGGTCAGTTGACCAGAAACTTAGCCAGAGGACTTTCCGGTTCCATCGCTTACACTTACACTGTTGCTAAGGACGTTACAAACAATCCCGGCTCTACAGCCTCTTCGGCATGGAGCGCCAACTCGGTTGTTTCTTATTTGAACGACCCGGAGCTTGCTCCTTCCGGATTTGCAGTTCCTCACAGAGTAGTTGGTAATTTATCATACAGATTTGAGTGGTTGAAGCATTTTGCAACGACCGTATCTTTATTCTATGATGGCGAGTCACAGGGAAGATATGATTTTTGCTATTCTAATGACATGAATAAGGATGGAAATTCATCTGATTTGATGTACATCCCTGCAACAAAGAATGACATTACATTTGTTACTTCCACTTATACCTACACCAATGCCGCAAAGGTTAAATTTAATTATACCTTAACAGACGATCAAATGAAAGATGCTTTCTGGAAATTGGTTGAGGGTAACTCCTATTTGAAGAGCCACAAAGGAAAATATGCTCAAAGATATGGTTATGTCGGACCATGGCATAACAGATGGGATGTAAAAATCCTTCAAGATATCTTTACTAATTTTGGCAGCAACAGAAGATATACTCTTCAGTTGAGTTTGGATATTATTAACGTAGGCAACCTTCTTAACAAGAATTGGGGTGCTTACAAGACAGTAGGTTCTGCTTCTTATGACAGAATTCGTCCTTTGACATTTGTTAAGGCCGTTAACGGTGTTCCAACTTATAAGTTGAACGCTTCAGCTGCCGGAGAGAGCGATTCTGCAGAGGCAATCATAAGCAGATTTATTGATAGCAACGTTTGGCAGAAGAATGTTACCACAGGTAGTACCTGGGGAATGTTGTTTGGCGTAAGATTGTTGTTCTAAAATA
>DAIRSJ010000074.1:3121-5590 GCA_036804445.1 Candidatus Egerieousia sp. | reverse complement strand
GTGCCGAATCCGCCACCAGCATATTCCAAAAGTGACGTTGTTATTAATATTGTTACGGAGAATGAATCAAAACTCTTTGAAGGTTTGTTGTTTACTCCAAATGTTTCCTATTCGCTCGACGGACACCAATATTCATTCTCCAATTCCGCAAACATCACCGCAAGTACGCCGCGCTTTACCTACATAATTATGGGGGGAGATGATTACTCTAAAACTTATTTGGATAATAAGACCGGTATGACAAGAGAGCAGGTGAGCGCAACGTCCGCTCCGGTTGTTGTCTTAGAATCTTCAGGGAGAAACGGATCCTGGAGCAATAAACGGTTGATCGGGGCGGGGATGAGTTACAAAATAACAAAGAAACAGGATGTTTCGGTTTCCTTTGAGCTCTCTCACAAAAGAAATGACTCTCATTCACTGTCAGATTATTACTATTATCAATCTGGTTCTTCCTCAAACAATATTTATGAATCCTGCGGAAGGAATACATCCTCCGATTTTAGGATTGCCTACTCAAACGGAGAGTTTAGAAAAAGGGACTTCTCCTTTTTCTATAATTACGGCTATTCAAAGGATGATGCGGATATCAATTCCGTCTTCACCTCTTCGTCGGCAAGCGAAAAAAACTCCACCAAAAGAAATAACTCCGCAAAGGATCAGGAACATTCCGCCGGGGCAACTTTTGCCATTCCCGTAACTAAAGACAAGGCCATATCTTTTCAGGGACAATACGATTACACCAAAAATAAAAATTTAAACGCATCTTATTTTTACGATGAGGCTTCAAATATGTGGAGCAGCTCTTCTGGTTATCCGCAACTATTGAACAACAAGGTGCAAAATGGACACTTGACGGCTTCATATTCCATGAATCCGGTAAAACATGTAATACTGTCCCTGTCCGGGAATTTGCAGTATTATAAGAATAGCGGCAACATGGAAACGGATCAGAATAAAACAATTTCCTATCACTCCGTGCACTTTCTGCCAATGGTAAAACTTACATGGATGATAAAAACTTCACATAATATTCAATTGTCATATTCAATGAATTCCGATAGTCCGAGGTTATATCAACTTAACCCAACCGTGAATAACGCCGATCCTTTATATGTGAGCAGCGGTAACCCAGATCTAAAAGATTCCAAATCATATAGCATATCGCTCTCTTATATTGCGAAGCTGGGGAGGACAACACTGAGCAATGCACTATTTTACAAATACACGAAAGATGCGATCAATTACATATCATCCATGGGGGCGGACGGGTTAACGCATACCACCTATAAAAATCTTGGATACGCAACCCTGTTCTCTAACAAAATGATGGTGCAATATGTTTTTACAAGAAGATTTAAAACTATCGCAAGTGTTGTATGTCAGCATAATATGTATAAATCGGATACAATGCGCTGTAATAATACCTTCAATTCCAATTTAACATTGACCTATCAAATTACCCGTCTTATGGCGCTGTCAAGTTCTTTTAACTTTATTCCGGTCTTAAGCGCAAATGCGGCTCAACAGACGAAAGTCCATTATCAAACCGCAAGCTCCTTGATGCTTTCAGGCAATTCAAAAAATATGCGTTTGAACTATAAATTATTCATAGGCGGATTCGAAACTTTTAAATTGAGACGCACTCAAAAAAATTTTTATGAGTATAGGGATGACGCATCCTCTGACAATTGGTATAGAGTGAAGTCAAAAAACGATATGACCGCCATGATGGTGTCATTGAGCTTGACTTACACGTTTGGGCACTCAAAATATTAGAAACTTTTATGAAAAAATTTGTATTAAAAAATAATATACCACCTATGCAGGTACGCACCGCGGTTAATACTTTTTTTGCACTTCTTTTAGTTTTTCACCTTTTCTTTTTTTACGGTGCTGGGGTTATTTCCGCCCAGAATAAGGAGATCGCCATTGGCGGTATTGCAAAAGACGGGGAGACAAAAAAGTCTATTCCGTTTGCAACAATTGTAATTAGAGATGATGCTAATAAACTCATAGACAATGTTCCTTCTGATAATGCCGGAATTTTTAAATCTTTTTTTCAGAGGGGTAGCAAATTTTACACCGTGGAGATTGCAATGCTTGGCTATGACAGCGTTGTAGAAAAAGTTGATGTCAGATCCGGAAAAAAGTATTTTAATTTGGGTATAGTGTTCCTTAAGCCAAATACCCGGCTCAATGCTGTATATGTTACAGCCCCACAACTTATTAAGCCTTCTGAGAATGGTTATATGTATGATGTCTCCGCAGACTCAACAGCTAAAAAAAAGAAGGTGGTCCAGCTCTTGGAGAAGTTGCCCTTTATAGAATTAGATGCATCTAATAAGCCAACATATTTTGGCGGAAGCCAAAGCATTGCATACATGGTAAACGGAAAATATGATTATAGTATAAGGCCGGACGCTTCCGTTTTAAAAATGGTATCCGGCAAGAAGATAAAGAGCATTGAAT
>DAIRSJ010000074.1:0-3021 GCA_036804445.1 Candidatus Egerieousia sp. | reverse complement strand
TCCCCCTGCATTTGCAAAGAATGATGTTGTGATAAATATCATTACGGAGAATGAATCAAAGTTATTTGAGGGCCTGCTGTTTACTCCTGCATTGTCTGCCGGAATTGATGCGTTTTCATATAACCTAATTCCCAGTGCAAACTTTGTGGCCAGTACGGAGCATTTTTCATATTCCGCGGCGGTGCGTTTTAATGATACCGATTCCTATAATGACATGAAAAATAGTTCTTTAAGAGAGAAGATAGAAGACAAGTCTTCTCCCGTTCCGATTTTGGAAAGCAACGGAAGACAAAGTTCTAAGAGGACTACTCCGTCATTTGCGGGAGGAATGGCTTATCAGATTGACAAAAAACAATCTATCACTACAAATTACAATTATCAGTATGATAAGAATAATTCTCCCTCATCTACAAATTTTTACTATTATCAGACTGGTGCGGAGAGTAATAATATTTATAAATCAAGGGGAAGGAATTTGAATAATAAGTTTGATGTCACCTACTCAAAAGGAACTATTTATAAATCCTATTTCAGTTTTGGTTATGTATATAACTACCTAAGAAACGGCAGCAACTCAAATTCTCTTTTTGAGAATATAGACAAAACAGCAACGTCATCTTCTGAAAGCAAAAGAGACAATGTTGCAAAAACTAAAATACACGCTTTTAACAGTATATTTTCCATACCGGTAACAAAAAAGCAATCAATTACTTTTAACGCAAATTATTCATATCAAAAAAATAAGAACTTAAACGCCGCATATACTTTTGATCAGGCGCTTAATCTTTGGAAAGAGAATGATGATTATCCTCAGGCTCAAGATAATAAGCTCAATCAGGGAACATTAAAAACATCTTATTCTTTTAAGTTGACTAAAGGGTTGACATTAACACTATCGGGAGCTTTTGATTATTATAAAAATAAAGGGACACTTACAAATAGCGCCGATATAAATTACCACAGCTGTAATTTCTTGCCGGGTGCAAGGCTGAGCGTGTTAGGTGCCGGCGGACACAGCCTTATGTTCATGTATAACAGAGCTGCCGGACATCCAGATCTCAGGGAGCTTGACCCAACAATAGATGATTCCAATCCTCTATATGTGAGCAGCGGAAATCCCAATTTGAAAGATGCAACAGTTGATCAATTCTCAGTTGCTTACGTTTATGTTCACGGCAAAGTCAATTTTTCATCTGCCATTAATTATTCATACTCGGCCGATGTTATCAATTCCTTCTCTACAATGGGAAATGATGGAGTTACTTATACTAAATACAAGAACGAGGGGTTTTCAAATGTGGCGTTAAACAAGTTATCTTTCAGTTATAAGTTTACAAGGAATTTTAATGCAAGTGTCTCATCTGAGTGCCAGTATAATGTGTATAGAACTGATACCACAAGACGTACGTTTTCTGTCTCTCCAAGTTTTAGTGCAAGCTACAACATTAACAGATTGCTAAAGTTAAGCGCTATTTGTAAATTCTTCCCGGTTATGAGCAATGCGGCGCAGCAAACAAAAACGCACTACTTTAGTATGTCATATCTCACTCTATCAGGAAATTCAAAGAACATGAAGCTTTCATACAATATTTCTCTGACTAATTTTGCCGTTTTCAAATTTAAGGGGACCCGTAAAAACACCTATGAGTACGGCAATGGTGATTCCTCTGCAAATACCTGGTATAGAGTAAATTCAAGAGCAGATATTGCGGGAGTGGGATTGTCTTTTGGAATCTCATATATTTTCGGGCACGCCAAAGGTGAGAGTACCGGCAATTAACAGCGGGCCTTCATTGCCCAAATAATTTGCAATCTGTTCTGTGCATCTTTTCTTATCTTTGCATCTGTCGGGAGCTAAAACAGTTCCGGCATTATTAATATTTTTTTGGTATGAGATTTAAAAGATTTTTTTTCGCACGCATTTTTGTCGCAGCAGTGTTGGTTGCACTTTCTGTTTTCAGTTTTTCTTATGTCTCCGCGATGGATTATTTTCAGAGGGGCAAAAAGAGCAAGTCTGTTGCTGAGGTTACGCTAAAAGATTCATTAAAAGTGCTTTGCACAATATATGACAAGAAGGGTTCATCCGTGGATAACATGCTGACCATAAGTGCAATTGTAGATTGTGATTCTACAAAAACTCCAATGTATGTGGTAGGAGATTCTGTTGTGACGTTCTTCAGTGAGATTAGGGCCGATGCAGTAAAGGGGATGCGTTATCTTAAAGATAAAAAACAGATTAAGCAATATGGCAAAGACCTTCCAAACGGAGTGCTGGTTTTAGATTTGGAAGAGGGAGAGGATTATACTACATGTCAGGCAATTCCGTCTGAGAGAAATCTTACGCGTCAGGCATTTGTTACCAAAATGACCATTAATCAAATTGATAATAAAGACGGGAACTTTGCCCAAAAACTAAGGAGTGATGTTGAATTATACGGCACTGATGATGCGGCATTTAGGAACTATTCATATAAAGATCCAAATGGTGCGCCGGTTCTTGTTGCGGACTCTTTAAATCATAAAGCATTTGTGGATTCCTTTAACGATATTAAGAACGGTTACATAGAGACAATGACGGCATACAGTGGAGAAGACGCTGTGCAAGTTATTGGAGATAAAGGTGTTAACGGGCTGGTTATAGTTGTGGTAAAACCTCCGTATACAATACAGCAGGCCATATACAACATGGCAGAAAAAATGTGGCGTACGGAGAAGGGACTCATGGCAGTGAATAAGGTTGTTTTAGATAACAGAGAACCAATAAAAATCAACTAGACATGAAAAAATTTTTTCAGGAATTTAAGCAATTTGCAATGCGCGGCAATGTCACGGACATGGCTGTCGGTTTCATTGTAGGAGCAGCATTCACAGCCGTAGTTAACTCATTAGTAGGCGATTTAATCATGCCATGCCTTGGTGTCCTTGTTGGCGGCGTAGACTTTTCAGACCTGGCTGTTACTCTTAAGCCTGCTGTGGCTGCGACGGCAACATCACCCTCTGTTCCTGCAGTTTTATTTAAAT
>DAIRSJ010000073.1:0-5628 GCA_036804445.1 Candidatus Egerieousia sp. | reverse complement strand
TTGTAAAATTTGCCCTCTCCCGCGGGTTTGATTACGGGGATATTATGAAACTAATGCGTTAAGCATTTTGGTGACTTTCCGGAATATTGGATTGTTTTGTAAGTAACGAGCTAACCCGGTTGATTATAGATAAGTCTTTTTGTGTTATACCCTCTTTGTTCCGCTTCTGATAAAATTACCGATAAAGTCTCTTTAGGCATGGTTTGCGTGCGGGATAATATCCATAGGTGCTTATCTGATTTTCCTGCTCCTACAAGAGCCCAATCATAGTTGTCTCCAAGCGCCAGTACTCTGTAGTCTGAATAAAAAAACCAGAAAAAAGAGACTTTAAGCAAGCCGGTTGTTTTTGTTGTTTTTGCCTTGCCTGTAATTCTGCTGTTTCTCTTCTGTTCCGAATTGAAGCCGGTATTTACAACTTTTATCATACCGTTGTCTTTTAGGGAGTAATTGGCTTTGACATTTGTAAGATTCTTTTCAAATCTATGGTCAAATCTGGCAATCTCATACCAGGTACCAAGATAACGGTCAAGGTTAAATTCCTTTACCGTATTGATATTCAATTTTTTATTCTCTGCGGACATGATTATTTTAATATTTAGGTTAAGAATTGCTTGTTTGTATGGACAAGTGCAACATCCATTTTTTTGTGAATTTACAAAAATCGGGACTTCATACGACTGAAAAATTTTCAGTTTTTCTGAAAAATTGTCATCAAAAAGGCAAAGGCAGATGTCAAAACTTCCTGATTTACAGATGGCACAGCCTTTGCGACTTGTTCAAGTGTCTTTGAAAATGAAGACAAAAGTTAAAATATATAACAAATTTAAAAACAGGAGGATTTTATTATGATGCCAATTTTAAGAAGAAACAATGAGAGCTGGTTGCCGGGTATCTTCAATGATATCTTCAGCGACGATGATTGGATGATTAAAGCTAACGCTTCTGCACCTGCAGTAAACGTCATTGAAAATGCTAAAGATTATAAGATTGAGGTGGCTGCACCGGGAATGACCAAAGAAGACTTCAAGGTCAACATAGATGAGAACGATAATCTTGTAATCTCTATGGAGAAAAAGAATGAGAACAATCAGGGTAAAGAGAATAGCCACTACCTGAGACGCGAGTTCTCATACTCTAAATTCCAGCAAGTTATGACGCTTCCTGATAATGCGGACAAAGAGAAAATTTCCGCAAAAGTTAACAACGGAATTTTGAATATTCAGATTCCAAAGTTGCAGGAGGATCAAATTAAAAAACAGCAAAAGCTGATTAACGTTGAGTAGAAAAAAAGCCCGAAACACTTCGGGCTTTTTTTTGCAATGGGGTATCTCTTATTTGATTATCTTTGCGGCGTTATGGAGAATCTTAAGGAACGTCTGGATACGTTAAGGAGGTCTCTTTGACTATGATAAAAAAGTCAAAGAGATAGCTGAAGGTGAGAGGGTTGCTGCGGCACCTGATTTCTGGAATGATGCTAAGAATGCGGAGGCGTTCTTAAAAAAACTGTCGGGAAAAAAATACTGGGTTAATGCTATTGACTCCCTTAAAAGAGAGGGTGAAGATCTTGGCGTGCTTAAAGAGATGGGGGCGTCTGAGGAGGAGATTGCCCAGCAAGATGCTCTGGTTACCAAGCATTTGGAAGAGGTCGAGTTTAAGAGCATGTTGTCTGCGGAGGGGGATAATCTTGGGGCGTTGGTTAAGATTAACAGCGGAGCCGGAGGTACGGAGAGCAATGACTGGAGCAGCATGCTTATGAGGATGTACACAAGATGGGGAGAGCGCAACGGATATAAAGTGACTATTACGGATTTGCTTGCGGGTGATGAGGCCGGAATTAAATCTGTTACTCTTCAGATAGAGGGAGATTATGCTTACGGGTATTTGAAAGCGGAAAACGGAGTGCATCGTCTGGTGAGAATTTCTCCGTTTAACGCACAGGGCAAGAGACAGACCACTTTCTCGTCTGTATTTGTTTATCCGCTGGTGGATGATTCAATTGAGATTGTTATTAATCCCGCAGATCTGGAGTGGGATACTTTCCGTTCCAGCGGTGCGGGCGGGCAAAATGTGAATAAGGTTGAGACCGGTGTAAGAGTTAAGCATGTCCCGACAGGTATTGTTGTGGAAAATACGGAGACACGCTCTCAGTTGGACAATCGCCAGAATGCGCTGAGAATCTTAAAGTCTCATCTCTATGAACTGGAGCTTGAGAAGAAGCGGGAGAAGCAGGCGGAACTGGAGGGGCAGAAGAAAAAGATAGAGTGGGGTTCTCAAATCCGCAGTTATGTTTTGCATCCGTATAAGATGGTCAAGGATGTGCGTACCGGTATAGAAACAGCTGATACGCAGGGAGTTATGGATGGGGATTTGAATGCTTTTATGAAAGCTTTCTTAATGGGAGTAAGAAGGGGAGATAATAAAAATGATGAATCTAAAACACTAACAATATAGCGCTATTTGTAAAAGCGTTCGTGAAATAAATACACAAATATTATGGAAGAATACAAATACAATCCGATGTTTGAACTTGGCAAGGATACTACTGAGTATCATTTGCTTGAAGAATCAAAAAAATATGTAACCGTCGGGAACTTTGAAGGTCATAAAATCCTAAAAATTTCTGCTGAGGGTCTTAGAATGCTGTCAAGGCAAGCTTTCCATGATATTGCCTTTATGCTGCGCCCTTATCATAATGAGATGGTTGCAAAGATTCTTGATGATCCGCAGGCAAGTGAAAATGATAAGGCGGTTGCCCTGACTTTTATGTTGAATGCAGACGTTGCTTCCAAATGTCAGTTGCCTCTTTGTCAGGATACCGGGACTGCGATTATTTTTGGCTGGAAGGGAGAAAATGTTTACACGGGCGGCGGTGATGCGGCTGCCCTGGAGCATGGTGTTTATGATACATATACAACCGATAATCTGCGTTATTCACAGACAGTTGCTTTTGATATGTTTAAAGAGAAAAACTCCGGAAACAACACTCCCGCACAGATAGAAATTTTCTCTCACGACGGTGATGAGTACAAGTTTTTATTTATGGCAAAGGGTGGCGGAAGTGCAAACAAAACGTATTTGTATCAGGAGACAAAAGCGCTTCTTGCCCCTGACAAACTGGAGAAGTTTTTAATTGAGAAGATGCGTTCTTTGGGAACTGCGGCATGTCCTCCTTATCATATTGCATTTGTAATCGGAGGAACTTCTGCGGACTTAAATCTCTCTACGGTTAAGCTTGCATCTGCAAAATATTATGATGCGCTGCCAACTAAAGGACTTGGCAATGGTCAGGCATTCAGGGATGTAGAGATGGAGCAAAAACTTTTGAAGGATGCCCGGGAACTTGGAATTGGCGCTCAGTTTGGCGGAAAATATTTTGCGCATGATGTTAGAGTGATAAGACTTCCGCGTCACGGAGCTTCATGTCCCGTAGGACTTGGAGTAAGTTGCAGTGCAGACAGAAATATTAAGGCAAAGATTAATGAGGAGGGAATTTGGCTGGAGACCTTGGATGCAAATCCTGCCCGCCTGATTCCGGACAAGTTTAAAAACAGCAGCTCGGCTTTTGAGGGGGGCGTTCATGTAAATTTGAATCGTCCTATGGAAGAGGTGCTTGCAGAGCTGACCAAATATCCGGTTTCTACTTTTCTTCTTTTGGACGGAACTATTATTGTTGCCCGCGATATTGCTCATGCAAAATTGAAGGAGCGTCTTGATATGGGAGAAGGACTTCCTCAATACATTAAAGATCACCCCGTTTATTATGCGGGTCCGGCAAAGACGCCTAAGGGAATGCCGAGCGGTTCATTCGGCCCAACTACAGCCGCCAGAATGGATCCTTATGTAGATTTATTCCAAGATAACGGAGGAAGTATGATAATGATTGCTAAAGGCAATAGAAGCCAGGCTGTTACAGATGCATGCAAAAAACACGGCGGATTTTATCTTGGGAGCATTGGCGGTCCTGCCGCAATACTTGCACAAGATAATATCAAGAGTGTCAAATGTATAGAATATCCGGAGCTTGGAATGGAAGCCATCTGGCAGATAGAGGTTGTTAACTTCCCTGCATTTATTTTGGTTGATGATAAAGGCAACGATTTCTTCAGCAAGTTCAGAAAGTAATAATCTTTAAGCGAGCGGCATCGCCGCGAAGCTGCGACGGAGGCGGTTTTCCTACTTAAGATATCTTCAGAGAAATTGCTTTGATCAGATCTTAATAATTAACCAATTATAACTCTGTTACTTTTGTAAGAATCATTTCAGAAGGAAATGTTGTGCCACTTGGAAATATTTCATTATTATCATTAATGACATGTACACCCTCTGATTCCTTTATGTCAATTTTTATTTTTGCCGGACTTCTTGATATTATTGTTACCATGCCTCCCCCTAATTTTTTACCATCACCGCATCCATTTTTTTTCCCATAATCGGCTATACAAAAAGAAAGGGTGTTTGTGTCTATAAATAGACAGTAAATAGGATATTTGTGTATATCAGCATAGTTATTGCTTAACATATTCATACAATCTAATTTGGTTGTTCCACTCTCCTTAAATATGTAAGCTCCCACGAGACATGTTTCTGTCCCTCCGCCAAATCCTTCCGGAATATGAAAAACATCTTGCTTGAAAGTCACAAAAAAATCTTTATCTTCAATATTATTAGAATATTTCCATATCCCAGTGCAAAAATCCATGGGAAAAGTTTGAGCAAAAGAGGTGATATTTAAGCCGGCAAGCAGGAATGCAATAAATAATATTTTTTTCATAATTAAATCTTTGTTAGGCCGTCATAAAAAGAAGTTATGTTGTTAGCATATTTTGCGTAAGGCCAGTCTTGAGAAGCGGAATCCCCAAAGCAGAATGCTACCTTTAATCCATTTTGCCGAATATTGTTTTAATGGCACAATACGAGGCGAAGGTATACTACTTTGGAAGTAATAACTAAGCAATTATCACTCTGTTACTTTTGTAAGAATCATTTCAGAAGGAAATGTTATGCCACTTGGAAATATTTCATTATTATCATTAATGACATGTACACCCTCTGATTCCTTTATGTCAATTTTTATTTTTGCCGGACTTCTTGATATTATTGTTACCATGCCTCCCCCTAATTTTTTACCATCACCGCATCCATTTTTTTTCCCATAATCGGCTATACAAAAAGAAAGGGTGTTTGTGTCTATAAATAGACAGTAAATAGGATATTTGTGTATATCAGCATAGTTATTGCTTAACATATTCATACAATCTAATTTGGTTGTTCCACTCTCCTTAAATATGTAAGCTCCCACGAGACATGTTTCTGTCCCTCCGCCAAATCCTTCCGGAATATGAAAAACATCTTGCTTGAAAGTCACAAAAAAATCTTTATCTTCAATATTATTAGAATATTTCCATATCCCAGTGCAAAAATCCATGGGAAAAGTTTGAGCAAAAGAGGTGATATTTAAGCCGGCAAGCAGGAATGCAATAAATAATATTTTTTTCATAATTAAATCTTTGTTAGGCCGTCATAAAAAGAAACAGTGTTGTTGACATATTTTTCGTATGCACAGTCACTTTTGTAAGAATCATTTCAGAATAAAAACCGATGTCCTCCGGGGAGATCTCTTAATTACTA
>DAIRSJ010000072.1:0-6439 GCA_036804445.1 Candidatus Egerieousia sp. | reverse complement strand
TAATTTATGTCCATTAAACAAAATTGTGGCAAGCTTTTAAAGCTTGCGCTAATGACAGTTGCCGCAATGGTATTCTCCGTTGGGGCAATGTGGGCTCAGAATTCTAAGGTTTCCGGTAAGGTAACCGATAAGAGTGGAGAGCCTTTGGCGGGCGTATATGTTTTGGTTCAGGGAACCAGGACCGGTACGTCAACCGATGCTAATGGTGCGTATACCTTAAACGCTCCTAGCAAAGGAACATTAGTATTTACTTACATGGGCTTTAACACAGCAACCGTTGCAGTTAACGGACGCTCTAGTGTTAACGTAGTCATGGAAGAAAGTGCTACTACTTTGAATGACGTTGTTGTCGTTGGATTTGGTACACAGAAGAAGGTTAATCTAACAGGTGCCGTTTCTTCTGTTGATGTTGGGAAAACATTTAATAGCAAACCCATTACAGACGTTTCTAAAGGATTGCAGGGAACTGTTCCCGGTCTTACTATTACGTTTGCAACAAACGACTTGGGCGCTACTCCTTCTATCAAGGTACGTGGTACCGGTTCTATCAACGGAAACAACAAACCTCTTGTTTTGTTAGACGGTGTTGAAATTCCAGATTTGTCATTTGTTAACCCTGATAACATTAAGAGCATCTCCGTTTTGAAGGATGCGGCTTCTGCTTCCATTTATGGAACACGTGCTGCGTTTGGAGTTGTCTTGATTACATCTAAGGATGGTAGTAATATGACTGATAAAGTTCAGATTACTTACTCAAACAACTTATCTTGGAACCAGCCAATTGCTCTTCCAAAATATTGTACTTCCAAGAAAGACGTTATTGCTCAGTTAAATCATGGTATCATTGCTCAGAAAAATGTAGATGGTTCTGATATTGAGGGCTTTGGAATGTACTACAAAGATTTGATTGAACCTATTTCCGAGTGGTTTGACAAGTATAAGAGCCAAGTTAACGGAGAAGTTTGGAAGTACGGAAGAGATTACTCTTATCAAGGTGGCACATTCTATTCTTATAGAGTTTCTGACCCTAACAAAGAGACCTTGAAGAAATTCTCTTTCCAGCAGAATCACAACTTGACTATCACAGGAAGCACAGGAAAGACAAATTATAATATTGCCTATAGCTACAGCAAACAAGATGGTCAGCTTAAGAAAGCATCTAAGCAGTACGTACAGAGAAATAATGTAAATATTTCAACTAATACCCAGTTATACAAATGGTTGAATGTTGGAACAAAACTTATGTACACGGAGAAGATGCAAAAGTATCCTCACGGATACGCATCCAGTGATGGCGCAATGAGACTTCTTGCATACGATATGAGATTCCCGACATGGTTTCCTTATGGTATTTCTGATGGAGCAATGGATGATTCAGGTAATTATCTAAATGCAAAAACTGCTTCAGGTGAAGGTCTATATTTCAGGCAAGGTAACGGTTTTGTTGCTTATGAGCCAACATGTACTACTACTGATGAGTATTTAACTATCGGTGCCAACTTAAAGGCTAATCTTTATAAAGGCTTGACATTAACAGCTGAATATACAAGAGGCAAGTACAATTATGAGGACAGAGATATTGCATACCCTTGCTACATTGCAAACTGGTGGAATTCTTATGCTCCAAAAGCTGCCTATACAACAAGTGACTATTTGGATAACACATGGGTAAAAACATCTTCTAATACTTTCAATGCTTATTTAGATTATCTTTACAATCTGTTTGAGGATCACCACTTTGCATTGAAGGTTGGTATGAATACAGAGGATTACAAATATAATAGCAACTATCTGTATTCTCAAGGTATCCAAAACATTAATATTCCTACCCTTAATCTTACTCGTGATCATAACGGTAAAGCTACAGTTGATGAGGCTTTGAGAGCTAGATCATCAGCAGGTTTCTTTGCCCGTATTAATTACGATTATCAAGGTAAATATTTGTTGGAGTTGAACGGACGTTATGATGGTTCATCTTTATTTAAGAAAGGTGACAAATGGGCATTCTTCCCTTCAATGTCTGTTGGTTATAGAATTTCTGAAGAGAAATTCTGGGCACCAATCAAGAAGTATGTTTCTAACTTAAAGTTACGTGCTTCTTACGGTTCAATAGGCAACCAGAACATAGCATCTTCAACTAATTTCTATCCATTCATGTCTCTTATAGACACTTACACCAATTCTAATTGGGTTTTAACTGATGGTAATTTCCCTACTGCTAGCACAATGCCTACAATTATTGGCAAGAGTATGACATGGGAGAAAATCAGAACTCTTGATATTGGATTTGATGCCGGTTTCCTTAACAATGAATTAACTCTTGCATTTGATTGGTATCAGCGCAAGAATATTGGAATGCTTGTTGACCGTAATGCAGTTGTTGACTACGGCGGCTTCCCTAATCTTCCTCAGGAGAACAGCGGAGATTTAAAGACAACAGGCTGGGAGATGCAGATTGATTATAATCATGCATTCAATAATAATTTTTCTGTTTATGCTACTTTCACACTTGCTGATGCAACATCAAAGATTTCTAAATGGAATACAAGTGTTGGTAGATTGACAGATTATTACGAAGGTAAAAAACTTGGTGAAATTTGGGGCTTTGAGACTGATAGATATTGGACGAGCGCAGATGACGCTGCTACCATTAAAGCTTGGCAGGGTAATTTGCAAAAGGGAGGATTTGTTTATAGTGCTGGTGATATCAAGTACAAAGACCTTGACGGTGACAAGAACATAAATACAGGAGATGGAACTATCTCTAAACATGGTGATTTAAAGAGAATTGGAAATACAACTCCAAGGTTTGAGTATAGTTTGCGTATGGGCGCTTCTTGGAAGGGTATTGATGCTGAGATTTTGTTCCAGGGCGTTGGCAAGCGTGATATGTATTCATATTCATCTTTGTTCCTGCCTACAGCTGAAGGTTCTCAGATGAATATCTTTAGGAATGAGCTTGATTATTGGACAGAAGATAATCAAAATGCAAAATTCCCTCGTCCTTATTTTGGCAACGGCGTTGGTTCCACTCTTAATGGTCTACCTTACGGTGGCAGAAATAACTACTATCCTCAGACAAAATTCCTTCAGAATCTTGCTTATTTACGTTTGAAGAATGTTACAGTTGGTTACACTCTTCCTGCTAAGATATCTCAGAAGGCGTTTATACAGAAGGTCCGCGTTTATTGCAGTATTGAGAACGCAATTACATGGGACCATATTCATGGTGTAATGGATCCTGAATTAACAGGAGGCTGGAATACAGCATCTGGTATTGATAGCCACTATGCAGGCAGGGCTATGCCTTTCAACCGCCAGTGGTCATTTGGTGTTCAGGTTACATTTTAATTACTGAAAAATATGAAAGTTATGAAAAATAAAGTTTTTGCATTAGTTGCTATTGTCTGCCTTGCTTTTAGCATGACGGGCTGCAACAGCTATTTGGACAAAAAACCTCTAGATGCAAATTCGGATGCTACAAACTGGTCATCTGAGGCTTCTATTAAGATGTTTTCTTGGGGTTTTTATGGTTTGTTTAATTCATATAGTTACGGAAGTGGTTGGACCAGAGGTCAATACCATGGTGAAGGCATTACCGATGATTACAATTCTGATTCATTCAATCAGTTTACATCCAACGTTCCTAGTAGTTCAGGTTCATGGAGCACTCCTTATGCATATATACGTAGAGCGAATGTTATGTTGAACCGTATTTCTTTAGTTCCTAATATGACTGCAGCGGCAAAGGCTCATTGGAGAGGCGTTGCACGTTTCTTCCGTGGTATGGAGTATTTTGAACTTGTTAAGACTTATGGAGATGTTGTATGGGTTGATACTGAAATTGATATTGATGATGCAGCTGCTCTTGGAAAATCCCGTGATGACCGCGTTACGGTTATGAAAAATGCTTGCGCAGACTTGCAGGCTGCTGCTGATAGCTGCTATGCTCCAAGTGCGGCAGATAAAAATACCGTAAATAGCATGGTTGCAAATGCATTATTGGCACGCGCCGCTTTGTTTGAGGGTGCTTGGCAGAAATATCACGCTAATAATACAGCTAATGCCAAGTATTTTTATGAGATAGCTAAAACCGCTGCAAATAAGATTATTGCCAGCGGCCTTTATTCCATTAATACAGATTATGCAGGTCTTTATGTAACTGATGATTTTGTTAAAACACCAAGAACAGACTTGATAATGTATGATATTTATAGCGAGACTGCTTCTCAGGGTCTTGTAAATAAAGGACACGGAGTTTATGGATGGGATATTTCTTCTACTCCTTCTTGGGGTATCACCAAGAGTGCGGTTGAGAGCTTTGCAAATGCAGACGGTCTTCCTATCTACATGGGAACTTATGATGACGCTACGGTTCAGAAGGCTATTCAGAACCGTGATGCTCGTCTAAAGGTTGCTGTTGTTGATACTTTGATGTGCCCTGTAGGCTGCGGCTTTACAGATGGTATTGTCTCATCTACTGGCTATTGGGTTCGTAAATTTGTCCCTTGGTCTAAAAAGGATGAAAAAGAGAAATTATCAACTTGGAATGCTCCTTCCAATGATACAGATGGTCCTGTCTTTACTTATGCAGAAGTTCTAGAGAACTATGCAGAGGCTTCAGCAGAACTTGGAACAGTTGGCGGAACAGCAATCAATCAAGCAGACCTGGACAAATCAGTTAATATTTTGCGTGTAAAGCACGGAAATATTCCTGGGTTTACACTTGTAGGTACAAGTGCAGTTGCAGTTAACGGTAAAACAATTACTGCAGACCCTAAGAATACGACAGGTGTTAGCGTTCTTCTTTGGGAACTTAGAAGAGAGCGCAGAAGCGAGCTGTTTGCTGATGGTTTCCGCTATGCGGATTTGATGAGATGGAAGATGGGTACTTATCTTGATTTTGACATTACTCCAGATTGTTATCTTGGTGCAAGACAAGATGCTATGAAGACTTACTTTGATGACCATGCTGCACAGCTTACAGCTGAAAAGAAGACTTGGGCTAACGTGATATCTAAGAATTTCTGGACAACCGGAACCAAGGTTTACAAAGCTTCTTATAACACTGCAAGTGTTAAACATACTTGGAATGATAAGTATTATTTGGAACCAATACCTTCCGGAGAGATTGTTTTGGATCCTAATTTGACTCAGAATCCTGGTTGGTAGCAGAGATTTTTCAACTGTTTAAGTTGAAATAGATTATAGAAAGGGACAGCAACAGCTGTCCCTTTTTTTTGTTATATTTGTGCTCATCTGGCGGAGAAATCTGTCGAGACCTAAATTAAAACACTTAAAATACTCAATATTATGTTTACAAAGGCAGTATACGCAGCAAGACGTCAAAGACTTGCAAAGGATGTTGCAAAGGGCATCATTTTAATTCTTGGCAACAGTGATGCTCCGGCAAATTATCCGGATAATTGTTATACCTTTAGGCAGGATAGTAACTTCCTGTATTTCTTTGGGTTAAATGATCCAGATTTGGCTGCCGTAATTGATGCCGAGACCGGGGAGGAGATTCTTTTTGGAGATGATGTTTCTATAGATGATATTATTTGGATGGGCCCTCAGCCTTCAATTGCAGATAAAGCGGCAAGCGTAGGTGTCAAGAAATCAAGGAAATATGCAGATTTGCAAAAATATTTGACTGCTGCAAAAAAGGCAAAGAAAGAGATTCATTTTACGCCTCCTTACAGATATCATAATATGATTCTTTTGAATTCACTTCTTGGACTCCCGATAGATTCTCTTAAGAAAAAAGCTTCTGTGACTCTTATTAAAGCCATTGTAGCTCAGAGAATTGTAAAGGACAAGTATGAGATTGAAGAAATTGACAAAGCCTGCAACATAGGTTATGCTATGCATTTTACAGCAATGAAACTTGCAAAACTTGGAATGGTTGAGCAGGAGCTTGCAGGACTTATGGATGGAATTGCAATGCAGCACGGAAGCAAGGTTTCTTTCCCTACAATTCTTTCACAAAATGGAGAGACGCTGCATAACCATCTTCACAATCAAATACTTACAAAAGACAGATTAATTGTGATTGATGCCGGTGCTGAGAATAATATGAACTATTGCTCAGACAATACCCGTACAATTCCAAGCAGCGGAAAATTTACTCAGCAGCAGAAGGAGATTTACAACATAGTATCGGATGCAAATAATTTAGCATTTAAACTTTCAAAGCCGGGCGTTGCATATTTGGATGTTCATCTGGCAGTTTACAGATTATTTGCAGAGAGACTTAAAGAACTTGGTCTTATGAAAGGGGATGTAGATGAGGCTGTTGCAAATGGCGCTCCTGCATTGTTCATGCCTCACGGCCTTGGCCACAACATGGGTCTGGACGTTCATGATATGGAGGATTTGGGAGAGGATTATGTCGGCTATGGCAGCGCCGCAAAACGCAGCAAACAGTTTGGTCTTGCAT
>DAIRSJ010000071.1:0-6655 GCA_036804445.1 Candidatus Egerieousia sp. | reverse complement strand
TGGAAGAATCATGCAACGCTTTTTTCATAATTGGCGTAACTTCCACAGAGGCAGCCTGTTCCTTATGTCCGCACGCAATAACTGCAAGAGCGGCAAATGCCAAAAACATATAACTGATTTTTTTCATAACACATTTTATTATACTCCCGACAGTTTCCTGACGTTCAAAATCTTCTATAATTTTTATAAAACACCCCTACTTATATGAATAAGTTCCGTGTTCTCCTTTTATAATTACCTCTGCTCCAAATGATTTACCACCGGCTGCATTTTTGCCGCTGCAAGCGGCGCTCATTTTCTCCACGTGACCAATCACCTGAGCCTTAACTTTGTACTTTTCCGCAATATCTATGATGCCTTCCGCAATCCCCTCAGGCACATAGAATTCCATCCTGTGTCCCATATTGAAAACTTTGTACATCTCTCTCCACTCCGTCTTGCTTTCATGCTGGATAGTTCTGAACAAAACCGGAACGGGAAAAAGATTATCCTTTACAACTCTCAAATTGTCAATAAAATGCAGAATTTTAGTTTGCGCCCCTCCCGTGCAATGAATCATACCGTCAACCTTACCGCGATACTTATCCAGTACCTCTTTGACTATCGGGGCATAAGTGCGCGTAGGAGAAAGCACCAGCTTTCCGTATGTCAAACCGGTCTCAGGCTCAATCTCAGTGAGTTTCCTTGAACCGCTATAAATCAAGCTTTTTGGTACTTGAGGATCAAAAGTCTCGGGATATTTTTTTGCCAAATACTTTGCAAAAACATCATGACGTGCGGAAGTTAGGCCATTGCTCCCCATCCCGCCGTTATACTCTTTTTCATAGCTCGCCTTGCCGTCAGATGCAAGCGCAACAATTACATCGCCGGCCTTAATGCGCGCATTATCAATAACATCTCCGCGTCTGATTTTTGCGTAAACCGTACTGTCAACAATAATGGTGCGCACCAGATCTCCCACATCCGCCGTCTCTCCGCCGGTAGAAATTAAATGCACGCCAAACTTCTCCATTTGCTTTCCAAACTTCTCAGCCCCTGATATTAAGCGGCTTATAACTTCCGCGGGAATAAGGTTTTTATTGCGCCCAATAGTAGAAGAGAGATAAATATTATCAGTAATCCCGACGCAAAGAAGGTCATCCGTATTCATCACAATTGCATCTTGTGCAATTCCGTCCCACACACTCATGTCTCCGGTCTCCCTCCAGTAAGCATAGGCCAATGAGGATTTTGTCCCCGCACCGTCCGCATGCATTAGCACGCAAAACTCCTCCGCACCTTTTACCTTACCTGTCGCCTTTGCAGCAACACGCCTGCCTGCCGAAATTCTGCCTGCAGAAGCCGGCTCCTCCGGAACCAGCTTACAGAACGCCCTGGGAAACAAGCCTTTATCAATATGCTTAATTGCATTGTGAACATCCTCCTTGGCGGAAGAAACTCCGCGCAACATATATCTGTCTGCCTTTGAAACTTTCATACTATGTTTCTTTTAATCATGCAATTTTTATAATACCTCACTTTTTTTACAATACCTCACTGAAGACTGCATCATTATCTCACAAATATAATAATAAACCTCAAAGGAGAGGAGGGCTGTGTAACAAATATGTTATAAAATATGCCGGCTTTCACCGGCATATTATAGATTTTATCTGAATGATTGCAGCTCCCTGTACTTTGGCAGCGGCCACAACTCATCATCAATAACCATCTCCAGTTTATCCGCATAGCGTCTGATGCTGGCCATGTACGGAAGCACCGTATCATAGTAATTCTTAGCCTTTTGCGGAACATCTTCAATCTTGTTTGCAACCTTGCGCGCCTCAATCAAATTATGCACGTCCTCATGCAAATTGTTTATATAGCCGGAAATTTTACTAATCAGCCGTAGCTGCATCGCACACATTTCCGCATAATCTTTAGGGTACAAATCTTTAAGACCTTTCACATTGGCAATCAAAGAGTTCTGGAAAGTGATAGCTGTCGGGATTACATGGTTTGTCGTCAAATCTCCAAGCACACGTGCCTCAATTTGCAGCTTCTTCACATAAATTTCATTCAAAACCTCATATCTTGCCATTGCCTCCCGACAGGTCATAATTTCCATATCCTCAAAGAGTTTCACATTCTTTTTGTCAATGAATTCTTTGAATGCCTGCGGAACATTTTTCACATCTTTAAGACCGCGCTTTGCAGCCTCCCTGCGCCACTCGTCGCTATAACCGTTCCCCTCAAAACGTATCTTCTTGGATTCCAGCAGGAACTGACGGATAACTTTCATCATTGCCTTGTCCATAGAAAGTCCGGTCTCTATATTCTTGTCTACCAGCGATTTGAATCTTATCAGCTGTTCCGCAACAATTGTGTTCAGCACAAAAATTGAGGAAGCCACATTTGCCGACGAGCCTACGGCCCTGAATTCAAAGCGGTTACCGGTAAATGCAAACGGAGAAGTTCTATTGCGGTCCGTATTGTCCGGCAAAATTTCAGGAATCTGATTTACAATATGCAGTTTGCTTCTGACCTTTACCTCTTTATCCGTTACCGATGTAAGATTCTTATCTGTAAGCTGTTCTATACTCTCTACAAGTTTAGTCAAAGTCTCTCCTATAAATATACTCATTACCGCGGGAGGAGCCTCGCTGCCGCCCAAACGATACATGTTGTTAAGTGACGCCACAGTGCTCATTAACAAATAGTTGTGCTCGTACACTCCGCGTATGACGGCAGAAAAAAAGCATAAAAATTGCAGGTTAGTGCGCGGCGTACGTCCCGGTTTTAAAAGGTTTACGCCGGTATCAGTTACCATGCTCCAGTTGCAATGCTTGCCGCTTCCGTTAACTCCGTCAAAAGGTTTCTCATGAAAAATCACTTTAAGTTTATGCTTAACAGCAATATTCTTCATTATAATCATCATCATCAGATTTTGGTCTGATGAAATGTTGGCTTCTCCATATACAGGTGCAAATTCAAACTGATTAGGCGCTACTTCATTATGCCTGGTCTTTAATCTTACGCCCAGCTTATATGCCTCTGTTTCAAAGTCTTGCATAAACGCCATTACCCTGCTTGGAATTGCCCCAAAATAATGATCTTCCAGCTGCTGGTCCTTTGCGGCATTATGCCCGACCAGCGTTCTTCCGCAAATCACAAGGTCCGGACGTGCACTGTAAAGTGCCTCATCTACAAGAAAATACTCCTGCTCTATTCCAAGTTGCGGCCTTACCTTGTTTACGTTCTTATCAAACATTTTACATATAGCGATTGCCGCTTTATCCACAGCTGCAATTGATTTTAAATGAGGCGTTTTCTGATCCAGAGCCTCACCGGTATAAGCCACAAAAACTGTCGGGATACAAAGAGTTTGTCCAATGATAAATGCAGGAGAACTCGGATCCCAAGCCGTGTAACCCCTTGCTTCAAAGGTATTTCTAAGACCTCCGTTAGGAAAACTGGAAGCATCCGGCTCCTGCTGAATCAACGTACTGCCCTTAAAATTTTCAAATACTCCAACGCCCCCTTCCATCGGATCGGCAAAAGACTCATGCTTTTCCGCAGTTGCATCCGTAAGCGGCTGAAACCAATGAGTATAGTGAGTGGCACCCATCTTAACCGCCCAGTTCTTCATACCGGCGGCAATTTGGTCCGCAATATCACGCTCAATTTTCTCACCATTATTCACCGCGTTTACAACGGCTTTGTAAGCCTCTGTAGATAAATACAATTGCATCTTTGGAAGATCAAAGACGTTCATGCCAAAGTACTCCGAGACAGGCCTGCTGTCCTCATAAAACCTTTCAGCGCCGTGAGTTGCAAACTCCGCTAACGCTCTTGTTCTTGCATTGCTCATATAGTTACATATAAAATTACTGCTAATTGCCCGCTGTGCCGGCATCACGTTGCTGATTACTAGTTCCCCGCTGCCGGTACCCAGTTGCCGGTTCCCAGCTGTAAGTTGCCGACATCACGTTGCTGATTGCTAGTTGTCCGCTGCTAGTTGCCCGTTGCTAGTTGTCCGCTGCTGGTATCAAGTTCCTAATTGCCACTTGCCGAGAGCCACTTGCCGGAGAGCCACTTTGCAGCTGCCTTTTGCCGACATCAAGTTGCTGATTGCTAGTTGTCCGCTGCTAGTTGTCCGCTGCTAGTTGCCCGCTGCTAGTTGCCCGTTGCTAGTTACCCGTTGCTGGTATCAAGTTCCTAATTGCCACTTGCATGCTGCCCGTTCCCCGCCGCCACTTGCCGGAGAGCCACTTTGCAGCTGCCTTTTGCCGACATCAAGTTGCTGATTGCTAGTTGTCCGCTGCTAGTTGTCCGCTGCTAGTTGCCCGCTGCTAGTTGCCCGTTGCTAGTTACCCGTTGCTGGTATCAAGTTCCTAATTGCCACTTGCATGCTGCCCGTTCCCCGCCGCCACTTGCCGGAGAGCCACGTTGCAGCTGCCTTTTTCCATACACCACGCTTGGTCCATTACGTTGCAGCTGCTGCTTTCCGGCTGCAAATATATGTGATTTTACTTAAAATCACGTTACAACAAAGTGTTTTTTAAAAAAAATACCGTAATATTTGCAAAAACATGCCTCAGATAATGTATTTTTTTAAAAAAGTACCAAAAAAACTCATGAATTCCGAGTTGCGCGCTATAATTCAAAATGTAAGTAAATCCCGAGTTGCGCGCTATGATTCAAAATATAAGTGAATTCCAAGTTACGCGCGATGATTCAAAATGTAAGTGAATTCCGAGTTGCGTTTGTCCAAGGTGCGCTTAAATCCCAGATGCACGCTATTAATACGTGTGCGAGCAAGCGGAACGTACCACCGCAAGAGTAAGCCCCTACCCCATATAAAACGCACAGAAAGGCAAAAACACAAACACCTGTTTATCAACACTTTACACACATAAAAGTACGCGAGAAAAATTTCACCCCACGCAACAAGCTGATAACCAACTGGTTATTTTTTAGCCTTTTCACGCACATCTGGTTAGGGTTTCCAAAACAGCCTCACAAGCATCTACGTGGCCATTTTTGTTATCAAAATTTATATTTCTATGTCGCGACAGATTTACACCTCATTTATTTGTAATTTCCGGACGTTTTCTAGGAAATCAGGCAATTTCCAGGCAACTTCCAGGCAACTTCTAGGCAACTTCTAAGCAAAGGGGGCGCTCACCACTACTATTTATATTTGCTCATTCTCTTTTCAAAAGCTTTTTTACTGCGTATAGCCAAATAGAAATCCCTAATAGAGTGGAAGTTATCTTTAATCAAACTCGCATCAACATCTATATACTTTGAAAGCGGAGATTTTAATTCTTTGTAAAATGAATAAGAACTCCACGGATATTCTCCGGGACTTTTGGATAATCCCGCAAGCACCGGATTATTAATAAAATACATAATTTCTTTCAACTGCCAATCCAAACGTGATTTTTCAGAAAACGCTGGAGGATAATATATTAGGCGCCCTTTAGTACGATATTTTCTAGAATAATAGCCGGTGTACCCTGTAACCAGATTTGCAAACATTTTCCTAACAGCCTCTTCCGCCGCAGCAACGCTAACAAAAGTCCCAGCACCGGCACCACCAACTCCAGCGGAATCACAACCAAACCCGGCACCGGCACCACCAACCCCTGCATGACCACAACCAAGCACGGCACCACCAACCCCTGCATGACCACAATCAACTCCGGCACCGGCACCACCAACTCCAGCGGAATAGCAACCAACTACAGCGGAATCATAACCAAACCCGGCACCGGCAACTCCTGCATGACCACAACCAAGCACGGCACCACCAACTCCAGCGGAATCACAACCAAACCCGGCACCGGCACCACCAACTCCTGCACCCGCAGAATGACCGCAACCGACTCTAGCACTAGGATCGCCAAAAGTTCTCACAAGGCAATGCACATGATTTGTCATCAGTATAAACCCGTAAAGCAGAGCATTATACCTATGTAACAGTTTGTTGAGAATTTTTAAGAAAGAAATATAATCCGACTTTTCACGAAATAGAGCCTGCCCTCCCACACCACGCATCATCACACTAAAAACGCCGTGATCATCTGGCCGTCGTGATTTACAATAATGACCAAAAAATTCACTATAGTCCAGTTCCTCAAGTAGCTCCGCTTTCTCAAGCAACTCCGCTTTCTCAAGTTGCTCCAGCTTCTCGCCTTTTTCCAACTTCCTCATATCTAACAATTTAAATCAACTTACTCATCTCATCCATGGCGGCGGCTAAACAAATTTATAAAATTATTTTTCACGACAGTTTTATTATTTGCTTTTTTTACGCACCACATCCAGAACCCATAAAGCACATGCTTCTGCAACGCCACGCTGGTCTGCACATACAATATTCATTACTCCCGTTTTCGGGGTAGAATAATCTCTGCAACGCCACGCAGGTCTGCACATACCCGTGAGACCACGGGACGTACAAGAGACAAGTTTCTGCACCACCGCGTAGGCCTGCACATACCCGTAAGACCACGGGACGTACAAGAGACAAGTTTCTGTACCACCGCGTAGGTCTGCACATACCCGTAAGACCACGGGACGTACAAAAGACACTTTTCTGTACCAGAAAACGCATCCTGTAACTTGCTTTGTATGTCTGCGCCTACCCGTAAAACTCCGGGACGTACAA
>DAIRSJ010000070.1:1260-6664 GCA_036804445.1 Candidatus Egerieousia sp. | reverse complement strand
CTTGCAATTCAGATAGAAGAGTCTTTTTCTGATTACGGAAAGTACAGCGGATTAAAGCATACGGTTATTTTTGGAGGTGTTAAGCAGGGGCAGCAAGTTAAGCGGCTTAATCAGGGAGTTGATATTTTAACGGCTACTCCGGGACGCTTGCTGGATCTTATAGGTCAGGGATTTGTGAAGTTGAATAGTATTGAACATTTTGTTTTGGAT
Organism: Candidatus Egerieousia sp.; assembly: GCA_036804445.1. GTDB lineage: Bacteria > Bacteroidota > Bacteroidia > Bacteroidales > UBA932 > Egerieousia. Next base: position 6,454 of record DAIRSJ010000070.1, on the reverse strand, counting down.
GAGGCGGACAGAATGCTGGATATGGGGTTTATTCATGATATTCGCAGGATTATTCCGATGCTTCCGCGGCAGAAACAAACAATGCTTTTTTCTGCTACAATGCCGGAGGAGATAAACAAGATTTCCGGAGATTTGCTGCATAATCCGGTAAAGGCGGAAGTTGCTCATTCTGCGTCTGTTGTGGAGGCAATAGAGCAAGATTTGTTCTTTGTTGAGAAACCGCAGAAAATAGATTTGCTTGTAAGGGTTTTGAATGAACAGCCGGAGGATAGAGTGCTTGTGTTTTCACGCACAAAGCACGGAGCCGATAAAATTGCCAGAGCACTTAACAAATGCAAAATAGAGTGTGAGGCAATACACGGAAACAAGTCTCAGAACGCAAGACAAACTGCATTAAAGAATTTCAAAAGTGGTAAAACAAGAATTATTGTCGCTACGGATATTGCGGCAAGAGGTCTTGATATTCAGGATCTTGGTCTTGTCATAAACTATGACCTTCCGGATGTGGCGGAAACTTATGTGCACAGAATAGGGCGTACCGGCAGAGCGGGGAATAGCGGGCTTGCCTTTACTTTTTGCTCCAGCGAGGAGTATCCTATGATTAAAGACATTCAAAAAATTACGGGCAAAAAACTGCGCAGAGTAAGCTAAAGCATTAAGCTACTTATACTTAGGCCACGCATAACATGCGTGGCTTTTTTAATTATATTTGCTGCGATTTTTTTGACCTATGGATATATTAAGAGATAATTTAACGCGAGTACTGTATGCGACTGATGCAAGTGCTTATAGGGAAATTCCTTATGGCGTTTGTTTTCCGGCCGGCATAGAGGATATACGTCTGGCAATTAGCGTTGCGGGTGCAAATGGTATTTCTTTAATTCCCCGTACGGCGGGGACTTCTATTGCAGGGCAGGTTGTGGGGAGCGGACTTGTGGCGGATGTCTCCAAATATATGAACAGAATCCTTGAGATAAACAAGGCTAAGCATTGGGCGCGCGTTCAGCCCGGAGTTGTGTTGGATAAGCTGAATCTGGAACTTGCAAAATCTAATCTTTTTTTTGGACCTGAGACTTCTACTGCAAATAGGTGTTGCATTGGCGGGATGGTTGGGAATAATTCCGGCGGCAGTCATTCTCTTATTTATGGAACAACGCGTGCGAATCTGCTTGAGGTTAAAGTAGTTCTTGGCGACGGTACTCTTGCCGTCTTTTCAAAAGAGAGGGCAGCTGAGGTTATAGGTAAGATTAGGGCAAAGGTGGAAGAGTACACAAATAGTATCTACAGCGGCACCGGAAAATTTAATGAGAGAGCTTTGGCAAAGGCTTTTATTCCGGTCAGTTTGGAGGAGAGAATTTATTGGCAGCTGTTTAAGTGGGCATGCGATGAAAACATAAATGATACTGTTGTAGCGGAGTTTCCTGATAAAGAGATTGTGCGCCGTAATTCCGGTTATGCGCTGGATGAGGTGCTTAATGATATGCGCAGCTATTTAAAAGGAGGTCAGGCTGTTCCAAATCTGTGCAAGTTGTTTGCGGGCTCGGAGGGAACGCTGGCGTTTGCGTATGAATTTAAGATTAATCTTGTTCCGCTTCCTCCAAAGGACAGGGTCTTGGTGTGTGTACATTGCAAATCGCTTGATGAGGCGTTTGCGGGGAATATTATTGCACTTGCGCAAACACAGAGCGCCTTGCGCGGGCCCGCATCCTCAAGAGAAGGAGACGGCGAATCCGAGATGGTGAGTTCCGACTATGAAGGAGTTGTGGCCATAGAACTGATTGATGACAAGATTCTGCAGCTTAGCAAGAATAATATTGAGCAGAATAAAAACAGATTTTTTGTGCGCGGGGATCCGGCTGCAATTTTGTGCATTGAGATTGCCGGAGAGAGCCGAGAGGAGGTTGATGCACTGGCTGATGAAATGGAGGCGAACCTTAAAACACATAATTGCGGCTATGAGTTTCCGCGTGTATATGGTGTTGATATAAAGAGAGTTTGGGAATTGCGCAAGGCGGGTCTGGGACTGCTTTCCGGAATGCCGGGAGATGCAAAGCCGGTATCGCTGATAGAGGATACAGCCGTCTCTCCAAAGCGTCTTGCGGAGTACATAAAGGATATTAAAAATATGTTGGACGGCTTTAAGCTGAACTGCGTATTTTATGGCCACATAAGCGTTGGAGAGTTGCATTTGCGCCCCATCCTAAATCTTAAAGAAGTTCACGACAGGTACTTGTTTAAGGCTGTGGCTGAAGAGACTGCAAGGATTGTGAAAAAACATCGCGGTTCTTTAAGCGGCGAACACGGAGACGGGAGGTTGAGAGGAGAATTTTTGCCTGTGATGTTTGGCCCCAAAGTTTACAAGCTGTTTAAAGATTTAAAATCTGTCTGGGATCCGCATCTGATTTTTAATGAGGGGAAAATAGTCAATACTCCTCCGATGGATACTTGTCTGAGGTATGAAGTTGAACCACACTATGTTGCAGAGAAATATCTGCGCGCCTCAGGAGGTGCAAAAGGACTGCGGACATATTTTGACTTTACTCAGCAGAAGGGTTTGTTCTGTGCAATTGAGCAGTGCAATGGCAACGGGGATTGTAGACGTCCTGCAGAGATGGGGGGTGTAATTTGCCCTGCGTTTAAGGCAGGCAAAGAGGAGCGATTTTCTACCCGCGCAAGGGCCAATATGATGCGTGAAGTTTTAACAAACGGCAGCATAAAAAGAGGAGCTACGCATAACCTGGTATCTGATAATGTTATCCATAATAGTCACCGCAATCCGTTTCTGGATAATGCTACTTATGAACTGCTTAACGAGTGCTTAAGCTGCAAGGCATGCAAGAGCGAGTGTCCGTCAAATGTGGACATGACCAGGCTTAAAGCAGAATTTCTTCAGCACAGATTTGATGCAAAAGGGGTTCCTTTCCGTAACTATATTGTTGCGCACATGCCTCAGATAGAGAAACTTGGCTCTCCATTTGCAATTATCTATAATGTGTTTGCCTCTTGGAAATTGTCTTCCGGTCTGATAAAGAAAGTTATTAATTTTTCTCCCGACAGAAGTATTCCAAAATTGAGCAGGAATACTTTGCGTTCAGTTGTAAAAAAGATGCAGCATCCTGTTCCTCAGGCACTTGAGGGCAGAGACGGATCTATCGCGACAAAATATTATAACGGGAAGGTTTATCTTTTTGCAGACGAGTTTACAAATTATATGGAAGCGGAGCTTGGAGCTACTTTTGTAAGGTTGCTGAACAAGCTTGGCTATGAGGTTGTTATACCAAAGCATTTTGAGAGCGGAAGAACTGCTTTGTCAAAAGGAATGCTGAGGCTGGCCCGCAAATTTGCCTTTAAAAATGTTGATGTATTAAAAGATATTGTCACAGAGGAGCATCCTCTGATTGGCATAGAACCGTCTTGTATTCTGAGTTTTAGAGATGAATATCCCGCTTTGTTGAGAGGAGATATGGCTGTTGCGGCAAAAAAACTTGCAAAAAACTGCCTGCTGTTTGATGAGTTCATAATGAGGGAAGTGAATGCGGGAAAAATATCTTATGAATCTTTTACAATCTCAAAAGCAGAGATATGGCTTCACGGACATTGTCATCAGAAGTCATTGATAGGCACCGCTTTAACCGAGGCAATGCTCAACCTTCCAGTCAACTATAATGTTCATGTAATTCCAAGCGGATGCTGCGGAATGGCGGGCTCATACGGTTATGAAAAGGAACATTATAAGAGCTCAATGGAAATTGGTGAGGAAATTCTTTTTCCCGCTGTTCGCAAGGTTCAAAAAATGCAACAAGATGCTACAGCTGAGGGCAATACTTGCAAGTACATAGTTGCCGCTCCGGGTACCAGCTGCAGAGAGCAAATTCTTGACGGAACGGGAGTACGAGCTTTGCATCCAATAGAGGTTCTTTATAATGCCTTAAAATAGAATCAATTATAAATACTCTCCAAATAATCTTTGGCTTATTTTTATTAAGGTTATCTTTGCACTTCTAATTATTAAAATATGATGAAGAAGGTTTTTATTTGTGTCGGGATATTATTTGTTTCTGTTCAGTTTGTCAGTGCCCAGGTGAAGTTAGATTCTGTGGTAGTTAATGCCAAATCATTAAGAGATGAACGTGCTTTAAGCAATCAGGCGGTTTCATACAATCATTTTACATGCAAAGAGTTGCAGAGCCAACGTGTTTTTTCCGTTAAGGGTTTGACAGGCTCCGTTCCAAATTTATATGTTCCGGATTACGGTTCAAAACTAACGTCATCCATCTATATAAGAGGAATCGGTTCCCGTATAAATTCCTCTGCAGTAGGGGTCTATGTAGACGACTTTCCCTATTATGACAAGTCCGCATTTGATTTTGATTTTTCCGATGTCAACAGGGTGGATGTTTTGCGCGGTCCTCAGGGAACTCTTTACGGTATGAATTCCATGGGAGGAATTATTGACATTCACACAAAATCTCCGTTTGAATATGCCGGCACAGATTTATTTTTAAGTGCTGCTACAAAAAATAATTATCGTTTTTCACTCACTCATTATCACAGGATTAGCAAGAGGTTTGCATTTTCTGCGGGAGGATTTGCGGATCATGAGGGAGGCTTTTATAAGAATCAGTACAACGGAAAAAATATTGATAAGGGTACAAACGGGGGAGGAAGACTTCATGCAATGTTCCGTCCAAATTCCAAGTCCGAATATGACCTTAATGTAAGCTATGAATATACGGACATGGGCGGATATCCGTACGGAGCATATAACAAGAATACAGGAAGTTACAGCCTGCCAAATTATAATTTCGGCAGCGGCTATTACCGCAATTTGTTGAATGTAGGATTAAAGGGTGAATACATTGCGGGCAATGTGAAAATCACATCCGTTGCGGGTTGGCAACATTTGAGGGACAGGATGTCTTTGGACCAGGATTTCACGGCTGCCGACAGATTTGCCATGCTTCAGAAACAGAAGCAAAATACTGTAAGCGAGGAGGTTGTATTTAAGAATATACATCCGGATATATTGGGAGGAAATGTAAAATGGCAGCGCAGTTCCGGTGTTTCTTTTTTTTATCAGTGGCAAAAAACAAGTGCGCCTCTGGACTTTGGTAAAGATTTTATCTCTTTGATTCAGCAGCAAATGGATGCGGCAATGGCACAGTCTCCGGTCTCTGTTAAGCTCACCGACAGT
>DAIRSJ010000070.1:0-1160 GCA_036804445.1 Candidatus Egerieousia sp. | reverse complement strand
TTTATGCTCAGGTGAGCAGGGGCTACAGAAGCGGAGGTTATAATATTCAGATGCTTTCCGATTATTTACAAAGCGCTATGATGTTAAACAAAGGGGATATCCAAAATGATTCCTCCGTTAATCTTGCAATTAAATATAAGCCGGAATATTCTTGGAATTATGAAATCGGGGCGCATCTTACAATTCCGGGCACCGGCATAAAGGTGGATATGGCCGCGTTTTATATGCGTGTTAAGAATCAACAAGTTGCAAGGTTTGTGGATAGCGGGCTGGGAAGATACACAACCAATGCGGGAAAGAGCCGCAGCTGCGGAGTTGAATTTTCTGCCCGCGGACAAATCATTGACAAGTTGAGTTTTGCAGTTAATTACGGATATACTCACGCTACGTTCAAAAAGTATATTTCCAATGAAAAAGTTTATGACAATACAGGAAAGGCAACTTTACAAGTGATTGATTATAAGGGCAAACATGTTCCGTTTGCTCCCGAGAATACTTTTAGCGCCGCCCTGCTGTATGACATACCTCTTGGCAGCGCTGCAACTTCTTACAGCGGCATCTCCTTGAAGGGATTGCGTGCGGAACTTGAGTATTCGGGAGTCGGCCGCACTTTTTTCACTGAGGCAAATGATGTTAATCAGAAGTTTTACGGTCTTCTTAATGCAAGGATTGTGGCCAAACTAAGCCGTCTTATAGAGATTGACATTTGGGGACGTAATTTGCTTAATAAAGACTATGCCGTTTTCTACTTTGACAGCAGCAGTGCCGCGTCTGTGAACGGTAGCACGGGTTTTATGCAGAAAGGCAAGTCTATTCAAGCAGGCATTGATTTGAGAATCAAGCTGTAAGCACTGTTTTGGTCTCTATTGACGGAGCATAATACTACTTTTGCACCATATTTGTTCCAAAAGTCTAATTAGTATCATAATGGGCCCGTTTTTTGTATCTTTACGCGCTTTTTGATGGGATAGATATTTGAACTATCGGGAACTTTTAGAGTAGAGAAATAAAATAAAAATATATGAGTGAATTGACTGGTCATATTTCACAAATCATCGGACCCGTCGTTGATGTCTCCTTTAATCTGGAGGGGAAGATTTCATTACCGGCAATCCATGATGCTTTGGAAATCAGAAGACCTAACGGAAAAATCTTGACCG
>DAIRSJ010000069.1:0-7002 GCA_036804445.1 Candidatus Egerieousia sp. | reverse complement strand
AATTCTGGCATCTCTGTAAAGTGTTTCAACAGGATACTCTTTCATATATCCGCTGCCGCCGTGAATTTGTATTGCATCATAAGCGTTCTGATTACAGAACTCACTGGATGTCATTTTCAAAAGAGGCGTTAGCATATCTGCGCTCTTAGCATATTTCTTATTCTCTTTTCTCTCATCGGGAGTAAATTTTCTGTCGGAAGAGAGAAGAGAATTCATTGCCTTATACACATCTACGCATCTGGATGTTTCATACAGAATTGCACGGCTGGCCTGAAGTTTTGCCTTCATTACGCCAAGCATCTCATAAACAGCGGGGAATTCAATGATTTTCTTCCCATACTGTTTTCTTTCATTTGCATATTTTAATGCCTCGCGATAGGCTGCTTCAGAAATTCCAACACTCTGAGCACCAACGCCTAGTCTGGCCCCATTCATAAGGGACATTACATATTTTATAAGTCCCATTTTGCGGTCTCCGATTAATTTTGCGGGTGCATTATGAAACACAAGTTCACACGTAGGGGAGCCGTGAATACCAAGCTTATTTTCTATTCTCCTGACATTTACGCCGCCCCATTTCTTATCATATACAAAGTATGACAGTCCGCGGGCGTCGGTTGTGCCGGCTTCTGAACGGGCAAGCACAAGTTTGATATCGGCATCTCCGTTTGTAATAAAACGCTTAACACCGTTCAGAATCCAAATATTCTTTGCCTCATCAAAAGTTGCTTTTAATGAAACCGCTTGTAAATCAGAACCTGCATCAGGCTCAGTCAGGTCCATGGAGCAGGTCTCGCCGTTTTTAATTCTTGGAAGGAATTCATCTTTAATCTCCTGTGATGCAAACTCCCAAATTGTTTCTGCACAGTCCTGCAGTCCCCAGATATTTGCAAATCCGGCATCGGCGCGTCCTACAATCTCGGCAGCCATAACATACGGAACCATAGAGAGATTCAATCCCCCGTAGCAGCGCGGAAGTGACATTCCGTAAACGCCGGCCTTAGTCAGCGTATCATGGTTTACCATTGTGCCTGCGGCGTAAGTTACTCTTCCGTCTTTGCATACAGGTCCGTCAATATCAACCTGTTCCGCGTTCTCGTTAATAGTGTCCCCGCTGATTTGGCCAATAATGTCCATGACTCTGTCATAAGAATCGATAGTGTCCTCAAAGTTCTTGGGAGCATCATCATATTTTCCAAAATCTTTATATCCGTCCTCTTTCAATTCTACAATTCTCTTCATGAGAGGATTAGAAAACTGAAATTTCAAATCCGAATTATCTTTATAAAAATTTGCCATAATATTTCTTCTAATTTATTAGCATTAAATGAATTAAGCGTTCTTAATTATTTGCTGTGTTTCTTGTATGAGGCAATCATCTTGGGAACAACCTCGTTCAAATCTCCAATGATGGAGTAATCTGCAATTTTGTGAATAGGGGCTTCAGGATCTGAGTTAACGGCAATAATAATTTTGCTCTGATCCATCCCGGCAGTATGTTGAATTGCTCCGCTAACTCCCAGGCATATAATAAGTTTAGGCCTTACGGTAACACCGGTCTGACCAACCTGCCTTTCATTATCCGCAAATCCGGCATCAACAGCCGCACGGCTTGCTCCAACCTCAGCGCCAAGGGTTTTGGCCAAATCAAATACAAGCTTAAAGTTTTCTCTGCTGCCCACGCCGTATCCGCCATCAATAATTATCTGCGCACCTTTAATATTTATCTTCTTTTCCTCTATATCTCTCTTTATAATCTCGACGGCAAAATCACTGTCAATCAGAATTTTTGCAGTATCAATCTGATGAATTTTTCCGTCTGCAGGTTTTTCAAGCGGCTCTTTTTTCATAACGCCTTCACGTACAGTTGCCATCTGAGGTCTGTGTTCCGGATTGACAATTGTGGCTATAATGTTTCCGCCAAATGCGGGACGAATCTGATATAGAAGATTTTTGTATTTTTTTCCGCTTCTGGCATCTTCATGATCGCCAATATCCAGAGACGTGCAATCCGCTGTCAGACCGCTCTTTAAAGCGCTGGAAACTCTCGGAGCCAAATCTCTTCCAATGCTTGAAGCGCCAAATAATGCTATTTGCGGTTTTTGCTCTTTAAATAGCTCTATTGTTATTGCCGCGTACGGCAGGGTGCGGAAAAATTCCAATCTCGGATCATCTGCAATATGAACCACCTTTGCACCATACTTATACAATTCCGGAACAAGTCCGCTAATATTGCTGCCAATCAGAAGCGCCTCAACATCAACATTTAAACACTCTGCCAAAGAACGAGCCTTAGTTAAAAGTTCAAGGCTTACGTCGCAAAGTTTCCCGCCGTCAGTTTCTATAAATACTATTATATTATTCATAATCAATATCTCTCCTAAATTATAAAAGTGTTTAATCTGTTAACCAATCTCGTGGTTGGCCATCAGTTCAGAAATCAAAGAATCTACGTCTGCATCTGAGCCGGTAATTTTTTTTGCTTCTTTTGCTTTAAACACAATGCTTTCTACCTTCTTTACCTTGGTAGGGGAGCCTGCAAATCCGTAGCAGTTCTCATCTCCGCCTACATCATCAACAGTCCATTCCTGAATTTTCAAGTATGGCTTTTCATCTGCAGAAAGAAGATACTTGCCTGCGTTTGCAGCATCTTGTTCCTCATGTATGGTTCTGGAATATTTGTATTTAAGAACGTATTTTGCATTTCTCGGACGGCATGGAGCAGCTGTTGCATGCACGGTTATCAAACAGGGTAGAGTTGAGGACACAACTTCAATACCTCTCTCGAGTCTTCTTCTTACCGTAATCTTGTTGTCAGATAAATCTGTAATTTCCTCCGCATAAGTAATTTGCGGAATGTTCATCTTCTCTGCAACCTGAGGACCAACTTGTGCCGTATCTCCGTCGATAGCCTGTCTTCCGGAAACAATAATATCCGGGTTCATTTTTTTAACGGCCTGAGAGATAGCAAAAGAGGTGGCTAAAGTATCGGCACCGGCAAATCTGCGGTCTGTAAGCAGCACACCTCCGTCGGCCCCTCTAAAATAGCCTTCTCTAATTATTTCAGCTGCACGGAACGGTCCCATAGTTAAAATCAATACTTTGGAACCCGGATATTTATCCTTTATCCTAAGAGCCTGTTCAAGGGCGTTCATGTCTTCTGGGTTGAAAATCGCCGGAAGAGCCGCTCTGTTCACGGTTCCCTCCGGGGTCATTGCATCTTTGCCAACATTTCTTGTATCAGGTACTTGTTTGGCCAGCACAACAATCTTAAATTCTTTGCTCATATATTTTTTTTTATGATTTGACGTTAGGGTTATTAAAACCTGTCGGGACATTAGGAATCCCCGGCTCCTGATCATGCAACTCTATGGTGCCGAATTTTGACTCATACTTGCCAATGTTCTCGGCAAGTGCGTGAGAAAGGCGCTTAATGTTTTCCGGAGTCATTATAATTCGGTCGCTTACAATTGCTTTTGGAATTCCGGGCAAAAGCTTTAAAAAATCTATTATAAACTCGTTTGACGAGTGGGTAATAATAGACAAATTTGAATATGAACCTTTTGCCACTTCCTGGCTAAGCTCAATGTTTAGTTTATTATCATTCTCCATATCGCGGCAAAGATACTTAAAATTATTAACTTTGCGGTCCATGTGTTGCATCATAGGATTATGATGCCGCAATGCGCCCGGTGCGTTATTCCGGAAGAGTTTTATTAATGTTATATAAGGAGTATTTATATGGAAATTCCCGCAAAGTATGATCCAGCGCAGACAGAAGATAAGTGGTATGCTTACTGGCTTAAAAACAAATTTTTCCATTCGGAGCCGGATGAAAGAGAGGCGTACACAATTGTAATTCCTCCTCCAAATGTGACCGGAGTTCTTCACATGGGACATATGATGAATAACACTTTGCAGGATGTTCTTATCCGCAGGGCAAGGATGACAGGTAAAAATGCGTGCTGGGTACCCGGAACGGACCATGCTTCTATAGCAACAGAGGCTAAGGTTGTTGCAAGACTTAAAGAAAAAGGTATTGATAAGGCTTCTCTTACCCGTGACGAATTTATGAAAGAGGCTTGGGCCTGGAAGGAGGAACATGGCGGCATTATCTTGGAACAGCTTAAAAAACTTGGGGCATCTTGTGATTGGGACAGAACAAAATTCACCATGGATGAACCGCTTAGCAAGGCGGTTATAAATACGTTTGTGTATTTTTATAAGAAGGGATTGATTTACAGAGGTGTAAGAATGGTTAACTGGGACCCGGTTGGTCTTACGGCTGTATCTGATGAGGAGGTTATTCACAAAGATACCCGCTCAAAACTTTACTATTTAAGATATTTTATAAGCGAGAACGGAAAGAAGACAGATAAGTACATAATAATTGCAACAACACGTCCGGAGACAATAATGGCTGATGCGGCGGTCTGTATAAACCCTAATGATGAGAGGTATCATTACTTGAGAGGAAAGAAAATTTTAATTCCCCTTATTGATAAGGAAATACCGATTATAGAGGACGATTATGTCACAATGGACTTTGGTACGGGGTGTTTGAAGGTTACTCCGGCTCATGATATCAATGACTACGAAATAGGATTGCGTCATCATCTTCCGGTTCTGGATATTATTGATGAACACGGATGTCTTAATGCCAAGGCGCAGATTCTGGTTGGAGAAGAGAGGTTTGTTGCGCGCAAAAAAATTGTAAAGATGCTGGAAGAATCCGGTTATTTGGAGAAGACTGAGGATTATATGTCACCTGTCGGACATTCAGAGCGAACTGATGCCGTCATTGAGCCAAGGCTTTCTTTGCAGTGGTTCCTTAAAATGGATAAACTTGCAGCGGAGGCTCTTAAGAGGGTAGAAAGCGGCGAGATTCAACTAATTCCGGACAAATATAAAAATACATACCGTCATTGGATGGAGACCGTTAGGGATTGGTGTATCTCCAGACAACTATGGTGGGGCCAAAGAATTCCCGCATATTATCTGCCCGACGGACAATTTGTTGTAGAGCCTTCATCAGATGAGGCGTTTGAGGCGGCAAAGAAACTTAGCCCCGATATAAAGAGAGAAGATCTAAGACAGGATGATGATGTCCTGGATACATGGTTCTCCTCATGGCTATGGCCTATATCTGTATTTGACCCGGAGAAACCGGGCTTTCCTGATAAACAGCCAAATAAAGATTTAGCCTACTATTATCCTACTAATGACTTGATTACCGCTCCGGAAATATTGTTCTTCTGGGTAGCAAGAATGGTTATGGCGGCAGATGAATTCACCGGCAAAGTTCCGTTCCATAACGTATATCTTACCGGAATAGTAAGGGATAAACTTGGACGCAAAATGTCCAAGTCTCTTGGAAATTCCCCGGATCCCGTTAAGCTTATGCAAGAGTATGGAGCTGACGGAGTTAGAATCGGAATGTTGCTTTGCACTTCTGCGGGGAATGATATTTTGTTTGATGTGAGTCAGGTTGAGCAGGGAAGAAACTTTGCAAACAAGATTTGGAACGCATACAGACTTACAAAAGGCTGGGAAATTGATGAATCCGCAAAACCTTCAGCTTCAGCTGATCTGGCGGCGGAATGGTTTGAAGGGAAATTGAATAAATCTATCGCGATAATAAATGATCACTTCAATAAATTTAGGATTGCAGATGCTACAATGACAGTTTATAAACTGTTCTGGGATGATTTCTGCGCCTGGTACCTGGAGGCCGTAAAGCCTGCCTTCGGCACAAGAATTGACCGTGTAACGTACGATAAAACAATGAGTTTCTTTGATTCTTTGCTTAAGATGCTACATCCTTATATGCCTTTTATCACAGAGGAATTATGGCAGAATATGGCGGAACGCAAAGATGGCGAGACAATTATGTTGCAACAAATGCCGGAAGAGGGATTCTTTTCGGAAGAGGTATTGTCTATGTTTGATGCTGCGGAACAGACTGTTATAAATATTCGCAATATCCGTCAAAGCAGAGGAATTTCTCCAAAGGAGGCAGTAGAACTATACGTAAAAGAGCCCTATGATATAAAAATTGCTCCGTTTATTGAAAAGCTGGCAAATGTTTCTGGCCTAAAACTTGTGCATGATATCGACCCGCAAATGAAGGGTATGAATTTTATGGTTGGGACTACGGAATTTTTTGTTCCGCTTAAAGTTGATTCCGGGGAAGAAGTAAAAAAGATCAAGGGAGAAATAGAGCGCTATAATAACTTCTTACTGTCAGTTGAGAAGAAATTATCCAACGCTAACTTTATTAAGAATGCACCTCAGCAAGTTGTGGATTTGGAGAAGAAGAAAAAGAGCGACGCTCAGACAAAACTGAATAATTTAAATGAACTATTACAAAGGTTTAAGTGACGGACAGGTAGAAGAGAGCAGAAAAAAGTATGGCTCAAATAACCTTACTCCTGCTAAAAGAAAAAGCGGATGGAAACTGTTTTTTAGCAAGTTTAAGGATCCGTTAATCAAGGTGCTGCTAATAGCAACGTTATTGTCTTTAATAACCGGCTATTTTAAGGGTTCTATGATTGAGAGTGTGGGAATTGTATTTGCGATACTGCTTGCAACTACAATTTCTTTTTTCAATGAATATAAGGCCGGAAAGGAGTTTGACATACTTAATAAAATTAATGACAGTGATTCAATAAAAATAATTCGCAACGGGGGGCGTGTTGTGCAAATTCCCAAGAATGAGATTGTTGTCGGCGATATCATAATACTATCCACAGGTGATGAAATCCCCGCTGACGGGAAATTACTGGAGTCAATGGAACTCAGAGTAAATGAATCATCATTGAACGGAGAATCAAAAGCTTCCAACAAGATGGCCGGAGAGGTTAAAAATTTTGACGGAGCTTACTCCCCCAACTATGTCTACAGAGGTACAACAGTAAGCGAAGGTGAAGGCGTGTTTGAAGCAACGGCAGTTGGAGATTCTACTGAAATTGGAAGGACTGCCAGACAGGCAAGCGAAATAAC
>DAIRSJ010000068.1:0-7252 GCA_036804445.1 Candidatus Egerieousia sp. | reverse complement strand
TATTTAGTGCATTTTCCAATCTTGAAGGCTGTTGCAACTTTGCTTGGCTGGTCCGTTTCAATCACAACATCCGCCGTCTCAATTGCCGCATCACTTCCAAGTCCTCCCATTGCAATTCCAATATCTGCAGTTGCCATAACCGGAGCATCATTTATTCCGTCTCCCACAAATGCAACTTTAGTATTTTTTTCTCCCGACAGTTCTTTAATATGTTCCACCTTTCCTTCCGGCATAAGGTCTCCGTAACATTTTGGAAAGCCCAGATTATCAGCCAAATTTTTCACAATGTCTGATTTGTCTCCGCTCAATATTGCAAGGTTGGTTATTCCGATTTTTTTAAGATTTTCCGCTGCGGCGCGCGCATCTTCCTTTACCGTATCTGCAAGCAAAATATATCCGGCAAACTTTCCATCTATCGCACAGCAAACAACTGTTTTAACAGTTGCAGAAAGTTCCTCCGGGGCTGCAATATTTTTTTCCTGCAACAATTTTGTATTGCCGACAAGAATTTCCGATCCGTTCATAACAGCGATAAGACCTTTGCCGGCAATCTCCTTTACATCAGATATTTGAGGCAGCACCTGAAAAAATTTATCTTCAGAATTTCCCGTGCTGTTTTTTGTTGTAGCCAAATATTTTTTCTTTGCATACTCAAGAATTGCCTTTGCAATGGGGTGATTGCTGTTCCGCTCAACTGCGGCTATTGGATACAGGACACTGTCGGGAACATCATTTTGAACTTCAAAAACTCCTTTTGTCAATGTGCCGGTCTTGTCAAAAACCACTGCATTTATTTTGGTTATTGCATCTAGATAATTTCCGCCCTTGAATAAAATTCCTTTGCGGGATGCTGCGCCTATTCCTGCAAAATAACTTAACGGAATGCTGAGTACCAGAGCGCAAGGACAGGATATGACAAGAAATACTAACCCGCGGTAAAGCCAGTCAGAGAATACATAATGAAACCCTCCTTCCGCCGCGGCACCGGCAGTAGCGGTAACCACCGGATTTGCAATAGAATACAAATACGGAACAAGAACAATTAATACGGCAAGACTCATCACCGCCGGGGTGTATATTCTTGCAAACTTTCTGATAAACAGTTCTGTAGGAGCTTTGCGTTCAGACGCGTCCTGCACCATTTTTAGAATGCGGGATATTGCGCTCTCTCCAAAAGGCTTTGATATTCTTATGTTTACAACCTTATCATATACAATCATCCCGGCCAAAACCTCGCCTCCGTTTTTTATTGCGCGCGGCACGCTCTCTCCAGTTAAGGCGGCAGTATCAAAATATGCCTGTTCAGAGAGCAAAATGCCGTCCTGGGGAATTCTTTCTCCCGCCTTTAGCGTAATTGTGCTCCCGACGGCGTATTGCTTCTGCGGTTTTAAATCCATCAGTGCAGTAATGCTTTTCCTGGCCTTGCCAACCGCCATGTCCTGGAACAGTTCCCCTATGGAATACAGCAGCATTACAGCTACTGCCTCAGGATACTGTTTTATGCAAAAGGCACCAATAGTTGCAATAGACATTAGAGTATATTCAGAGAAAATATCTCTTTGCCTTATGCTTTTATACGCTTCTATTATAACCGGAAGACCAACCGGTAGAAATGCCGCTACGTACCATATTAGTAGAACCCATTGATTCTTTTCGCAAAATTCTCTTTTTGCAAAATGTTCAAGTATAATGCCTCCCAGAAGCAAGACGGCAGAGGATATAATTAGAAACCGGCGCTTGAAATCATTATGTTTTTCTTCTGTGCACATTTTTCTCTCTTTAATGCCGCAAAGGTACCTGTAAGCGCGTGCAACCTAGTTGCAAATACAGATTAAAAAAGATACATTTGCAATGTAATGGTGCGGAGATATTTTACATACTTGCTTGCTGCATGCATGGCTGCAGTGTCTCTGAGTGCCTGTGTTAAAAATCAAACAAGGGTTGTAAATCAACTTGTTGCAGACTCTGCATACCTTGGGACACTATACGTTGACAAATCATACACTCAAGATTCAACTATAATTTTTTTGGAGTTCCCGGAAGAGAGCGACAAAGCAAACCTGACATTAGTTAGTGTTCGTCTATCTTCTTCAGAAACGGAGTACCATACAATCGCAATTTCTGGCCTTTCTTATAGTGCTACCTCCGCTATTATTACATTAAAAGGGGATAATATTATCCCGACAGTTTCCGGTGAGGATGATTCTGCACTTACTGTAAAAAGTCTGGAAGTCACCGTTGACTCAAGCACGGATCCGGAGCGCATAGTCTTTACCATGACCATGGGCTCGCATGACGTAAGCTATTCCGGCGAGCTGGCATACAAGAAGTATATAGAATAGGGATAATTAAATAACATAAAAAACAGGCAAGTTTCTCGCCTGTTTTTTATGTTATTGTTTCATGGTTTTATTTGGCCGGAGCAGGGGTTTCCATTTTGTCTCCGTGATCTTTTGCAATGGCGTCATACCATTTTTGAGGATAGCCGTTTTGGTAAGGCATCGGAGGTATCTTGGCATTGTGTCCGTTGTTCATAAAGGAACCGTCGGGATTCTGCTTTTTAATGTTGCCGTCTATGTATTTCACAAGAAGATATTCATCTAAGTTCTTGAAGGTCTTAAACATGCGGTTTGCAAATTTCTCGCTCCAACCGGTAAGATATTCTTTTACTTTGGTAGTGTCATTGTTGTTCTCTTTAAGAATTCTGAGAGCTTGGGCATCAATGTCCGGAACAATTTTTATTGCGCCGTTTTCATGCTCGTTTGCAGTTTTTCTAACCTCGGGAGCAATATCCTTATAGCGCAAATATGCAAATTGCGCAATTCTGTTAAACAGCCAGAAAGCGGAAGAATCTGAATACTGAATCATACTTCCGTTGCCGTCTCTGAAACATGTCGGAGCATTATTTCCGCTGCTGTAAACGGGTGTAAGGCAAGATGTTGCAGTATCATCAACTCCGAACCAAATAATGCCGCCTATAGCATCGGGCAGCCAGGGACGAGCTTCTCCTACCAGCCAGAATCCGGTTTGCTGGGTGGCAACGGATCTTTCAAATTCATAAGTTTTTCCGTTAGAGGTAAAGGTCATTGGGCGCCATCTGTAAGGGCACTCAAAAGGACCTGCTCCCAAATCATGGGTAAAATCCATTGGTGTGTTTTCAAAATGATCTCTCATTGCATCTGCAACATCCTTAACAGTAAGAAGATGTGAAGGCTTAATGTAAAGAGGCATTCTGTTGGCGGGGTTTGTTCCAAGAGCATAATCTAAATAATAGTTTGCATCTTTGTCTCCAATCTTTCCGCCTCCGAGAATGTTAAAGAAGCTCCAGACTCTTGTTTCACAACCTCTTAAAACCTCAAATGTTGCCGGGTCAAATGCTTCTGAAAAACTAAACTGCTCATCCGGTCCGTTATAGTATCCGTTCTCCTTTGCAAACTTAATAATGTCTTTTGAGTAAAGGCAGTTCTCCTGATCATTAAGAGGAAAAGTTGTTATGCGAGAGTAGTTTGCATGGCCGGATATATAACCGTCAGGAATTTTTATTGCAACCCATGCCGCACCCTTGTTTATGTTTTTTCCCTTTTTGTCAAACTTCATTCCCTTTCCCACAATTTCCATTATCCAAGCCTCATTCTTGTCTGCAATTGAGAATGATTCTCCCTCTGAACAATAACCGTAGGTGTTAACAAAATCTGAAATAATCTTTATGGCTTCACGTGCGGTTTTTGCTCTTTGCAGGGTTACGTAAATTAGTGAACCGTAGTCCATTCTGGCGGTTGTGTCTACAAGAGATTCTTTTCCTCCAAAAGTTGTCTCAGTTATAATTACCTGATACTCATTCATATTCCCCATTGTGGAATATGTGCGACGTGCTTGCGGAATTTCTCCGAGATATCTTCCCGTGTCCCACTCGTAAATTTTTAACATGCTGCCCTTGGGCCAAACTTGTCCCTGAACATGGTAAAGTTCACCGTAAGTGGTATGTGAATCTGCTGCATAAGAGACCATTACAGAACCCGTTTTAGATGCCCCCCTGGTTACAATGATATTTGTGCAGGCCTGTGAAGTGTTATATGCGCCGCAAAAAATAATAGCGGCAGCTGCCGTAATAACGGCTTTTAAGTTTGATGTCATAATGTTTATTAACTTTGTGGTTAACAAATATAGTAATATTATTATGAAGAAAATGTCCATCGCGACGGTTAGGTCAATTATTGTTACTGTCTCGGTTTTATTATCTGCCGTTTGCGCTGTTCCTGCATTTGCACAGCAGCAGGAGAAAGAGAAGACGCCGGAAGAAGTTGCGGCAGCAGAGGTCAAGGCCATGGTAAATGAGTTGAAGCTGAGCGAATCTCAGGAATTTTTTTGTGATTCTATTCTCACTCACAATTACACGTGCATGAAGAGTGATTTTGAAAACCTGCAAACTTCCGGGATGCAGGAGGCAAGCACATATCAGTTTCTTAAAGACAGATGGGAGAAAAAAACGTTGGAGGCATTAAAGAAAGTGCTTGATGACCAGCAGTATATAAAATATTTAAGAAGAATAGGGAAGGGCAAGGACTATAAGAAGGGCAAAGACGGGAAATTCTATCTTAAATCAGATTTGGAGAAAGAAAAGAACAAGGACAAAAATAAGTAAGAGAATAAATATCCCGTGAGTAAGAAAATTACTAAATCTCTTACTTGTAAGATTCTTCTATGGCCAGTCTCAATTCATTGATATTGGTCATTATTTTTAGTTCTCCGCCCTTTACAAATGAAACATTTCCGGTCTGTTCTGATACAACAATTACCGTTGCATCCGTTTGTTCCGTAAGTCCGGCGGCAGCTCTGTGACGCATTCCGAGATTTGCCGGAATATTTTGATTATCAGACATCGGCAGTGTGCATCTTGCAGCAACCAATCTTGTCGTGTTCATAATAAGAGCTCCGTCATGCAGCGGGGCGTTCTTAAAAAAGATATTCTCTATAAGACGCCTGTTAACCATTGCGTCAATCCTGTCACCCGTCTCAATAACAAACTCCAAAGAAGAGGCGTGCATCATAACAATCAGCGCTCCGGTCTTAGTCTCAGCCATTCTGCGGACAGCTTGGGTAAGTTCATTCAGTGTTGTAAGAGGCACCTCTTTTTCCTCCTGGCCAAACAGCCTGCGTGCAAAATTTCCTCCCCTTCTGCCTTTAAATGAGGTGGTTCCGATGTGCAGCAAAAACCTTCTGATTTCCTGCTGGAAAATCACAATCAGCGCAATAACGCCAACTCCAAGCACTTGCCCCAAAATTGCGGAAAGCAAATTCATGTGGAGTGCTTTTACAACCACCCAGACAAAATAAATTACAATAATTCCGATAAAAATATTCATTGCGGACGTTCCGCGTATCAGCTTGTAAATCTGATATATAAGGAGTCCGACAAGGATGATGTCAATAATATCTATTGGCTGTATGTTTATGAAATCAAACATGTTATTATTTTTTTCCCGAAGGTTTTGCTGCTTTTAACAACCTCAAAATTAATGAAAAAGTTTTACAATCGGCATCTGCTCAATTAATGCGGACAGCCGCGTTACTCTACATAGGCTAATGTTGCAATGCTAACCCTGCATTCAATTCCCGCCTCCGCGCAAGCTTTAATTAAAATTCCGGCGCATGCCTCCAACGTTGCGCCGGTTGTAAGAACGTCATCTACAATCAGAAAATGCACAAGACAAAAATTCGCGGCGCCGGTTAAAGAATCGCTCCCCCTTTTTGCGTTAATATTTTTTATACAGCGCTTTAGTCCGCACGATGAAATTTTAAAAGCATCTTCAACATTTTTCCACCTGCTCCATCTGTCTTTCTGTGTTTGTGTCTTTGTAAAATGTTTGCGTTTAATGATTTGCGTGCATACACGGGCTCTTGCAGCGACAACGGTTTTAAAGACGGGCACAAGATCTCCGCAAAATTCGGATGTCATGGAGCCGCTGTTAAGTCCGTTTACAATGCCGCGCGCAATAATTTCCGCCTGATTAAATCCGCGCTTTAATTTTTTCCTCCAATGCAGCGGTACGGGAATTACGTAATTTATAGGGATGTAGTTATCAAAAAACTTATTATTTTTCCTTTCCGCAGTATAAATTTTTTCTCCAAGCATTTTCCCGAGATAAAGTCCGAGAGGTATATTACCCTTATATTTAACATCATACACACATCGTTTATAATTATTGCGGAAAAACATAAGAGAATATACCCGCTCAATTTTTGCGCGTCCCCAAAAAATTATCTCCGCAGGATTGTTTTTAAACTCCCAAAAATATGTAAGCGGAATACGGGCAAAGCACTCCAGGCAAAAATGTTTTTCAAAGCCCAGCAGTTCTTTGCCGCATATATTACAGTGTCTTGTAATGAAGAGATTCAGCGCGGATTCCACCATGGATAGTTTAATGTTAATCATCACATAATTATGTTAAAGTTGTATTTTGAACCGGAACTAAGTCAATGACGGAATTTATTGACGGCGTGGCGGGATACAAAATAATGGATAAAACATTACTTTTGCGTGCAATTAAAACAAAACCCGCACGCAACAAACCGGGAACTGTTTGCAATAAGAACAATTTATCTTAATTAAAGCGCGGCATTTTGTCAAATAAACAAGTTGATGAATTTTTTTGATAATCATACACATTCTGAATTTTCTCCCGATAGCAGAATGACCATGGAGCAAGATATTGCCGCTGCGGTAAGCAAAGGTCTTGGAGGCATTGCAATTACAGATCATTTGGATTTGGATGTACCTCGCGACAGCGGCGCTTTTGTCCTTGACATTGCAGCGCAACAGAAAAAAATTGCTGAGTCGGTCGGGAAGATAGATGAAACTATCGGGAAAATAAATGATATTCAAAAAGGAAAGAAAAAGCCTTTTAAAGTTTTAAGAGGGATAGAAGTGGGGCTGCAGCCTGTAAGCGTCGGGCATACACTGGATTATGTTGCTCCGTTTAAGTTTGATACGGTAATTGCATCTATCCATTTTGTAGATGGACAGGACCCTTATTTCGGCAGTTACTATAAAGGTAAAACTCCAATGCAGGCTTACGGCAGAACATTTGAATTGATGTTGTCCACGGCGCTGGAATATGAAGATTTTGACATACTCGGACACTTTGATTATGTTGCGCGCTATGCTCCTTATGATGATAAAAATGTCACTTATAAAGAGTTTGCGGAGTATCTTGAGCCGCTGTTAAAATTTTTGGCGGATAACGGCAAAGCC
>DAIRSJ010000067.1:4710-7687 GCA_036804445.1 Candidatus Egerieousia sp. | reverse complement strand
TCTATAGTGGAGGACTTTACGGAGGGAAGAAAGATGATTTACTATTACGGAGGCGTAACGGTAAATTATACAAATATGTCTATTTCCGCAGATTATATGGCATATAACATGGAGACTAAAACCGTGTTTGCCAAGGGATTGCCGGATAGTACGGGAGTGATTCAGGGGCGGCCTGTAATGAAAGAGGGGAGCAGTTCTTATGAGATGGAGAGCGTTTATTACAATTTTAAGAGCAAGAA
The DNA here is from genome assembly GCA_036804445.1 of Candidatus Egerieousia sp. Classification (GTDB taxonomy): domain Bacteria; phylum Bacteroidota; class Bacteroidia; order Bacteroidales; family UBA932; genus Egerieousia. The sequence continues at coordinate 7,448 of DAIRSJ010000067.1, read as the reverse complement.
GGCCAAAATCAGAAATATGGTTACGCAAGAAGGCGAGGGATATGTGCACGGAGATTTCCTAAAGAAAATGCCGGATAATTCTATCAACATTTCCAGGGGAAGATATACTACGTGCGATGCGGATCCTCCACATTTCTATTTGCAGATGACTGCTGCAAAGGTAATTAACAGCGGAGCAGTTAAGAAGACGGTGTTTGGTCCTGCCTATGTTGTGGTTGAAGATGTGCCGACTCCGTTTGCTCTTCCGTTTGGATTTGTTCCAAGAATTAGCAAAAGGAGCGGAGGAATTTTAATTCCTACATACGGTGAGGAGACGGCTAGAGGATTTTATTTGAGAGGCTTGGGATATTATTTTGTTTTTGGAGAGCATTTGGATATTGCCGCAACGTGCGATATATACACCAGAGGTTCATGGGCTTTGAATGCAAATATGCGATACAGCAAAAGATATAAATATGCCGGAACATTCAGCGGTGTCTATTCTGTTGATAAAACAGGTGAAAAGGGCTCTCCGGATTATTTTAAGACAACTAACTTTGCGTTAAACTGGTCCCACGCAATGGATTCCAAGGCAAGACCAGGAACAACTTTCAGGGCATCGGTTAATTTTTCCAGCCCTTCAAACAGTACTTATAATTCAACTACCATTCAGAAGGCTCTGACAAATCAGATATCATCTTCAATTTCATATACAAAGACATGGGCCGGAACGCCTTTCTCCCTCTCTGTCAATGCATTGCATAGCCAGAACTCCAGAGACAGCTCCTATGCGGTGACTTTTCCAAACCTTACATTCACCGTTGCAAGAATTTATCCTTTCCGCAGAAAAGTTCAAACCGGAAAGCAGAAATTTTATGAGACAATTTCTTTCAATTATTCTGCAAACCTTGATAACAAAATAAACTTTAAGAGTTCCGATGTAGGTGATTCTGACTTCTTTAAGAAGATGAAAAACGGATTGCGCCACAATATTTCAATAGGACTTCCAACATTTACTCTGTTCAAATACATTCAAGGTTCTCCCGGAGTATCGTACGGAATGAACTGGTTCTTCTCGGACGCTACGGAATATTATGACCAGGAACAGCAGAAAGTCGTAACGGAATATTCCAATCCGTTCAGTACTTTTGGAGTTACACAAACCTATGCGTTCAGCCTTGGTTTCTCTACAAGATTGTATGGTCTGTTCCAATTTGGAAAGAATAATAAATTGCAGGCAATCAGACACATGATAACCCCAACCCTGAGTTTTAGCTATCAGCCGGAAATGGGGACCGCTTCTAACGGTTACAAGAGGTTGAACTATGTTGACAAGAGCGGAACAAATCATTCAATAGTTTACAATAAGTATTCTGGGCAGATTTATTCTCCTCCCGGAACCGGAAAAAGTGCAGGCATGACTTTCTCTTTTGGAAACAACATTGAGGCAAAGATTAAATCAAAAGCCGATACATCAGGGACCGGAACAAGAAAAGTCAAGCTGATAGACCAGTTGAATATTAGCGGGTCATACAATTTTCTTGCAGACTCTCTTAGGTTGTCAAACATAAGTGTCTCAGCTACCACAACTATCTTTGGAAAGATGGCTCTCTCCGGAAATATGTCATTTGACCCCTATGCAGTCAATAGCCAGGGAGTTAAAATTAATAAGTTGAATATTTTGCAGGAGGGAGGATTTAAGCTTGCGCGTCTTGTTAATGCAAGTTTCTCCACTTCATATAGTTTCAGCGGAGAGGGAAAGAGCAAACTTGGTGCAGATTATCATCCGCAGAGCGGAATAGCGGGCTCTGTTTCCACCTCAGGAGATGGGGCTTATCAAAGGGTTTATTATCACCCTGTTACCGGGGAGTATATACCAGGCGGCTGGGTATACTACTATGATCCATCAATGCCGTGGGCGGTTAATTTAAGCTACAGCTATTCATATAGCAAGACTTATCAGTATGCCAATAATCAGCTGCTTACAAAGAACAATCATGCAATGACGCTGGGAATAAGTTCTCAGCTAAAACTTTATAAAGATTTAAGTGTCAGCTTAAATACAGGTTTTGATCTTACAAAGATGAAGATGACTACAACTCAGCTGAGCGGTTCATTTAGTTTGCATTGTTTCCAGATTTCAATATCATGGATCCCTAACGGAAAATGGGAAAGCTGGAGTTTCAGAATTGCCGCAAATGCCTCTGCGCTCGCCGATTTGCTTCAGTATAAGAAGAATGCTTCCTACTGGGATAAATAACAATCCGGGCTCAGGAAGCATGCAAAAAAAGAAATTTTGAAATAAGAAATTAAGTTGTATATTTGTATTGCGTTCAGCATTTCAGTGGATGCAGTTCGTTTTTAACAATCAGAAATTTCTAGTAATTAAATTTCGGGTGCGATTGGCATCCAAATATAAAAATCTTAATGTACGATATTATTGAATTGAAAGCCAAGAGCTTAGATGAGTTGCTGGCTATTGCCGAGAAGCTAAATATAGCAAAGGCAAAATCTTTTTCTCAAGAAGACCTTGTCTATAAAATTCTTGACGAGCAGGCCATCCAGGCCGTCGACAAGCCAATTGAGAAACCAAAAAGAAAACCGCGTGAGAGAATTGCAAAGAGTAAATCTGTTATTACCGTTCAGCCGCAAGGCAATGTTACTCAGAGAGAACCTGTAAGCTCTGCTAACGGCGGAAGACCGGCTCAGCCTGCACAGAAAAAAGCGGCACGCAAAAAGAATATTCCTGCATCCGCAGA
>DAIRSJ010000067.1:2106-4610 GCA_036804445.1 Candidatus Egerieousia sp. | reverse complement strand
ATAAATCAACCTGTTCAGCATAGACCGTCTCAGCCCGTTCAACAGAGGGTGCCGCAGCCGCAAAAAATTGCGCAGCAAGATATGACAGCTCAACAGCCTGTACAAAAGCCGCTTCAGCAGCCCGTTATACAGCCGCAGCCGCAAGATAATAGTCAGTTTCAAATTTTTGATGAACAGCTCCAGCAGGCCCCCGTTCAGCAAACTGTCGAGACAAATGGTAATACAAACAATAGCGGTCAGAACCGGCTGCATCAGCAAAATCATCAGCATGAGCGTCAGCAAAATCAGCAGCAAAATAATGCTCCTCAGCAGCCCGCAATGGCAAAGATTGATTTTGAGGGAGTTGTAAGGGCTAACGGAGTTTTGGAAATTATGCCTGACGGCTATGGATTCTTGCGTTCACCGGACTATAATTATTTGAATTCACCTGATGATATTTATGTTTCGCAATCTCAAATCAAACTATTCGGACTTAAGACGGGCGATACTGTTTTTGGAGAGATTAAGCCGCCGAGAGAGGGTGATAAATATTTTCCTTTGGTTAAAATAGACCAAATTAACGGGAGAGATCCGGCTTTCATCAGAGACAGGGTGCCGTTTGATTTCTTGACACCGCTGTTTCCAAATGAAAAATTTGAGATTATAAAGAACGGACATAATAATCTTTCTTGTAGGGTAATAGATATGTTTACCCCAATAGGAAAGGGACAGAGAGGTTTGATAGTTGCGCAGCCTAAGACCGGTAAAACGGTGTTGCTTAAGGAAGTAGCCAATGCAATCGCAGATAATCATCCGGAAGTTTATTTAATCGTACTTCTAATTGACGAACGTCCTGAGGAGGTTACTGACATGGCCAGGAGCGTTAAGGCTGAGGTTGTTGCTTCTACATTTGATGAACCTGCCGAGAGGCATGTAAAGGTTGCCAACATAGTATTGGAGAAGGCAAAAAGATTGGTAGAGTGCGGGCATGATGTTGTAATCTTGCTGGACTCCATAACACGTCTTGCGCGCGCTTATAATACCGTGCAACCTGCCAGCGGCAAGGTACTCAGCGGCGGCGTGGATGCAAATGCGCTTCACAAGCCAAAGAGATTTTTTGGCGCGGCGCGTAATGTTGAGAACGGAGGTTCTCTTACAATTATCGCGACAGCTTTGATTGACACGGGCTCCAAGATGGATGAAGTTATCTTTGAGGAATTCAAAGGAACCGGCAACATGGAGCTTCAGCTGGACCGCAAACTCTCTAATAAGAGGGTATTCCCTGCAGTTGATGTTACATTGAGTTCTACCCGTCGTGATGATTTGCTGCTAGACCCTGAAACTATGCGCCGTACATGGATTCTGCGCAAACACCTGTCGGATATGACCAGCGTTGAGGCAATGGAATTTATGAAGAGCCGTCTGGAGCGCACCCAAAGCAATGAGGAGTTCTTGATCTCTATGAATGGTGATGAGTTGAGGTAAAGATTATTAAACAATAAAAAAAGCCGGCCTGTAAAAGTCGGCTTTTTTATTTGTAAATCATGCTGTTATTTAACCGCAATCAAATCAACTTCAACTAATGCCCCCTTTGGAAGTGCGGCAACCTCAAATGCTACACGTGCAGGGTACGGCTGTATAAAGTATTGAGCATAAACTTCATTCAGTGATGCAAAGTTTGACATGTCAGAAAGATAAACGGTAACTTTTACAGCATCGGCAAGTGTGTACCCTTCAGATTCAAGCACATTCTTAAGGTTCTTTAATGACTGGGCAAGCTGCTCTTTGAAGCCGCCTTTTACAAAGTTTCCTGTTGCGGGGTCAATTGGAAGCTGACCGCTTGCATACAATGTATTGTCTGCTATAATTGCCTGGCTATAAGTTCCTACAGCTGCCGGCGCTTTTGGTGATGCTACTACTTTTTTCATAATTATTATGTTATATACGTTAATTAGTTTTTACACTATTATTGTCAGCCTTCGCTCCGGCTTACTTATTGTTAATGATTTTCTAAAGAAAATCATTGCTCGTATGAAACGCACTCGCTCAGTTGCTTACAATTAACAGTGCAAGTGTTCTCTTCTAAACTACCCAACACAGAAAACCTATCAGCAATCCCGCCGCAGCATTAACAGCCTTAGCCTTAACCCATGCAGACTTGCTCCCGGCAAGCAGCGGCAAACTGACATGCCCCTCCTGTACTATCGAGTTGACAAGCAGGATGTAAAAGGGGAGAGTGCCGTTTGCAAACAGCAGCACAAAAATCATATGCGGTCCGCTTTCCGGAATAATTCCTATAAGCACCGCCATCAAAATTACAAATGGCATATAGTTGCTGACAAGCGCACTCAAATCCACTTTCATCATTAGCAACCCGCAGATTACCAATGCTCCAAAGCTCCATAAAAAAACCGGAAGCAGATGTTTTTTTATTAAATGGTGCCAGATATGTTCCTGTATAAAATGTTCTTTTGCAGTGGCGGTCAGAAAAATTACAATAACGCTTACCGCCGCAAAAAAATAAT
>DAIRSJ010000067.1:0-2006 GCA_036804445.1 Candidatus Egerieousia sp. | reverse complement strand
ACATAATCAACCAGAAATCCTATTCCGATTCCTATGGCAAGCAACAAACCAAAAATTATTGGCGCCTTCCCCGGAACTGTCGCTATCATTACAAATGCTTCATCTCCGGCAGATGCTGCCATCATTGCGGTCAGCGCGCCAAGACTTATAAGGTTGTGGGTGAAAAGAGAGACGGCGGCAAAACCTCCGACGCATCCGGGAATCACTCCCAGCAGCGCGCCCAGCAAAATCTGCTTCGGCTTGGAATCCTTTAGTTTTGAGAACCATTTTCCGCGGCTCTCAATATTCAGATATTCAATCATTAACATCATAATGATTACAAGACCTGTAATCATTACCGCGTTGCGCAGCGCCTCAAGTATTATGTTAATGTATGCAATCAATTATTAATTTCTATTTGCGCTCTTTTGTAAAAGAGCTGCTCTGAGTCTCCTCTTGCTCCCTATATAGTTCCAGCAATTTTTCAGCGGCAAGGAAAGAATCAACTTTTCCTGCAAGAACCTTGCTCTCATACTTTTGCAATGCCTCGGCTATTGCAGGATTATCGTAGAACTTATTGCGCAGTTCCTCATCTATGCTCTCATACATCCAATACTTTGCCTGCTCTCTGCGGCGGTATTCATAGTATCCGTTTTTCTTAACAAGTTTAAAATATTCCTCTATCTTTTTTAGAATTTCCGGCAACCCTTTTTTGGTAACCGCGGATGAAGTAACCGCCGTTGGCACCCAACCGGAATCCGTAGGGGGGAATAGATGCAATGCGCCGGCATATAGGGCTTTTGCCCCCTCTGCTTTCTCGGCGTTGCTCCCGTCGGCCTTTGTAATTGCAATTAAATCGCTCATCTCCATTATGCCTCTTTTGATTCCCTGTAAATCATCTCCGGCTCCCGACAGCATAAGAAGCAGAAAGAAATCGCTCATTGAGTGGACTACAGTCTCGCTCTGCCCAACACCCACAGTCTCAATGAAAACCACATCATATCCGGCTGCCTCACAAAGCACAATCGTCTCCCTGGTTTTGCGGGAAACTCCTCCAAGAGAACCTCCTGTAGGTGAAGGCCTTATGAAGGCTTTTGGATCATTGGCCAAAGTCTCCATTCTGGTCTTGTCTCCAAGAATACTTCCCTTGCTTCTTTCACTTGTGGGGTCTATGGTAAGCACCGCCAGCTTGTGTCCTCCGGATGTTATATAACCTCCAAAAGCCTCAATGAATGTGCTCTTTCCGGCACCGGGAACTCCGGTGATTCCAATTCTCATTGTCTTCATCTTGCTCTTGCGCACATGTTCCTGACAGCCTACTATTATTTGTTTTGCAATAACCCTGTCTTCAACCAATGAACTCTCCACCAGAGTAATAGCACGTCCAAGAATAGAGGTGTTGCCTGCAAAAATCCCCTTTAAGCACTCCTGTGCAGTCAGCTCTTTTTGCTTCTTTTTAAAGAAATTTTTCACATAAGGATTAACAGAAGGAAGGGGGGCCACTCCTTTATTTTCAAATAATGCGGTATCAGGTTCCTCGCTTTTCTTTGGGGGCCAGTTGTCTGTTATTCTTCTCATAATCTTCTATGTTGCTATTTAACATCCCCTGTCAAAAATAAATTTATCAACGGTCTTTCCGGTGAGTTGGTAATAAGAGTGATGATAAAGACCTCTTCATTTTTTTTCTTAAGTGGGGTTGCAATCGCCGTAATTGTAAACTTTTTGCCTGCAGGTATGTACGCCGGGCAATCAACCTTTATTGAAGCTCCGTTGGTCTCAACCTTATATATCCGCAGCGGTTTGGCGCTCTTGTTTTGCGCCTTAAAAATCGCTTTAATTTTCTTAAAAACTTTTGTAGTTCCAAAGTTAAATGTACCGGACTCTGCAAACATCTCCGGTCCGTTTTCTACCTGCTCGTCAGTTAGTGAGGAGTATGGTGTGACAATAACGCATTCTGCCAAAAATTTCGGTCTCAGTACTTTCCCGTTGCAGATGATATCCGCCGTATATCTTGTTGTACCCCAGTG
>DAIRSJ010000066.1:0-8000 GCA_036804445.1 Candidatus Egerieousia sp. | reverse complement strand
TGCAAAAATAGCCATTTTTGTCCAACATGGCTTGATTTTTGCAGATTTTTATACTCACATTATGCATTTAAGAATTAAGAACATACGTACTTCTCTAATATCCGCGGCAGCCGCTATATGCATTGCAGCCGGTTTTACTGCAGTAAGTTCTTTTAGTTTGCCGCAAAGAGAAGGCGGAGATGTCTTTGTCCCTATTTCCAAATACATCCAAAAGGGAGATGCGGAGAAATTGTCTGCATGGTTTGCAAATAATTTGGAGATGGAAATCTTGGGCAGCCCTACCGATTGCAGTAAAGTTCAGGCAACTCAGATTATGAAAAATTTCTTTGCAGAGTATACGCCAAAACATTTTACAATTCTCCATAAAAGCGGTAATCCGCCGATGAAATATGCCATAGGCAATCTGACGGCCGGCGGTGAAAATTTCAGAGTAATTCTTCTTGTCAGGACGCAACCCTCTCCCGCACAGATACTCCAAATAAGAATTGAGCGCAGTGCCGGGACTGTAAATTAACACTTTGTATCTTTTTGCTAAATTTGCAGCACTTGATTTTAGAAGTTTAATACGCAAATATGAAAGTACTTATTATAGATGATGAAAAAAGCATCCGCATGGCTCTTAAGGATATCCTGGAGGATGAAGGGCATGAAGTTGCTCTTGCAGAGGATGGGAAAAAAGGTCTTGAACAGGCGCTTGCAAATAATTTTGATGTGATTTTCTGTGACATAAAGATGCCCGGCATGGACGGTGTAGAGGTTCTGGATAAGCTTATGGAGGATGGTGTTGAATCTTCCGTTGTGATGATATCAGGCCATGGCTCAATAGATACTGCTGTTGAATGCATCAAGAAAGGAGCGTTTGATTTCATTCAGAAACCGCCGGATTTAAACAGGATTCTCATTACACTAAAAAATGCCAGCGATAAGACTTCCATTGTTAAAGAGAACAAGACTCTTAAGAGAAAAATTTCCGGAACGGGCATTCAGGAAATCATCGGAGACTCTCCTGCAATTAATCAGGTAAAATCTATAATAGATAAGGTTGCGCCAACTGATGCAAGGGTTCTTGTGACGGGTTCTAACGGAACAGGCAAAGAGCTTGTAGCAAGATGGTTGCATGAAAAGAGCAGCCGTGCCCAAATGCCGTTCATAGATGTTAACTGCGCCGCAATTCCGAGTGAATTGATTGAGAGCGAATTGTTTGGACATGAGAAGGGAGCCTTCACATCTGCCGTCAAACAGCATAAAGGAAAATTTGAACAGGCAGACGGGGGCACTTTGTTTCTTGATGAAATAGGAGACATGAGTCTGTCGGCTCAGGCAAAAGTTCTGAGGGTTCTGCAAGAAAATAAATTAACAAGAGTAGGAAGCGATAAGGACATTAACGTAAATGTCAGAGTTGTAGCCGCTACAAACAAAAATTTGTCAGAAGAGATTAAAAAAGGAACATTCAGAGAGGATTTATATCAGAGACTTAGCGTGATTATCATACATGTTCCGACATTGGCCGAAAGAAAAGAGGACATCCCTGTTCTTGTGAATTTCTTTATAAAACAGATTTGCACGGAAGGCGGAATGCCAATGAAAAAAATCAACAATGATGCAATTGAGGAGTTAAAAAAACACTCATGGAGCGGAAACATCCGTGAACTGCGCAATGTCGTAGAACGTCTATTAATACTTGGAAGCAACCCCGTTACAAAAGCGGATGTTGTTGCGTACGCCGCCCCTATCTTCAAATAATTTGAAGATTAAAATTTGGTTTTAAAATAGCGTTGAGCCAATCTATCTCCTCTCCCATTGTCATGCAGCTATTATCCAAAACGATTGCATCTTTTGCTTTTGTAAGAGGATCCTTTGCTCTGTGCTCGTCTATGTCATCTCTCTTCTTAAGAGCTGCAAGCACCTCATCATAAGTATCTTTGGCTCCTTTTAATTTAAGCTCGTCAAAGCGGCGCCGTGCCCTCACCTCCGGAGACGCCGTCATAAAAATCTTTAATTCCGCATTTGGAAAGACAGCCGTTCCTATATCACGCCCGTCCATTACAAGGCCTTTATTACTCCCCATCTTGCGCAAAATTTCATCTACATATTCTCTCACAAAAGGAATTTCCGCAATTCGGCTGACAAGTCCTGAAATCCTGGAAGTTCTAATTTGCTTCTCAATGCATGAACCGTTAAGATATGTCATGCTTTTTCCGTCCGCACCGGAGGTCTTAAAAAAAATCTCTATTTTATGCAGGACTTTTTGCAATCCGATTTTCTCTACAACTCCCTTATCATCAATGAACCCATTGGTATAAGCAAAATATGTAACCGCTCTGTAAAGGGCACCGCTGTCTGCGTAAATATATCCGAGCCCCTCCGCAACAAGTTTTGCAAATGAACTCTTGCCTGTTGAGGAGTATCCATCTATCGCGATGATTATCTTACTATTAGCCATAAAATCTTCTTCCTTCTGTCAATGCAAAGTTAATAAATTATAATAACGGGAGACCTCAGTGACCTCATTGCGATAAGTTGGGTCAGGATAAAATCAACCGCAATGTGATAAATTCCAGTGCCAAAAATTTGCGTATATTCGCACGGCTGAATTTCAATTTTGCTGAGTTTATGAAAAAAAAATGGTGCCGTTCCGGACATAAATGGCGCTATCTTTTGATTGCTCTAAAATATTGTACCACACCAAATAAAGTCTACCACATCGCACGCGGTGAAATGAATGACAAATGGGGTTACATTGTTATTGAACTTGTTAAACACGGAATTTTCAAAGAAGATGAGTAAAGTGTATCTTTGCGCTCATGCGGATTAAAGTTGAAATAGACAACAATTCAGGCTTTTGCCACGGAGTGATACGAGCTGTTGAGACAGCCGAGAAGAATCTTTCTCCGGGCATGAATACTTTGTCAGAAAGGAGTACAACTGCCGGCGGCAATAAAAGCCGCCCGGATGGCCGTGATACGGCGCATTTGTACTCGCTTGGAGCAATTGTGCATAATGGTTCAGAGCTGGAAAGACTTAAAGCTAAAGGGTTGGAAGTCATTGATATAAAGCAAATGAAAAGTCTGCACGACACTTCCGTTCTGATACGCGCTCACGGAGAACCGCCTGAGACTTACCGGATTGCAAAAGAGAACAATATTAGTCTGATTGACTGCACTTGCCCTGTTGTACTGCAATTACAGAAGAAAATCCGTGAAACACCGGGACAGATTGTGATTTTTGGAAAGACGGGGCACGCGGAAGTTAACGGACTTGTCGGGCAGGCGGAAGGAAGAACCATCATTGTTGAAAATGCAGATGTAATAGACCATGCAGAGCAGTTAACAACCTCCGGTACAAATGAACTGCAAAGCAGCGCGGCACAAAGTTCAGCATCTTATGGTGATATGCGCAGCTCACTCCCCGGAGAGGCATGCTCCATTCGGTCGCTGCCTCAGTCTTTAAATAATAACTCGCCCCTTTGCGACAAGATTGATTATACCAAGCCTATAAATATTTTCTCACAGACAACAAAGGATCCCGGTGAATATGAGCATATTTGTGCAGAAATAAAAAAACGGATGGCGCCCGGAGTTGAATGCACGGTACACAACACAATCTGCAGACAGGTTGCTGGCAGACACTCCAAACTGATAGAATTCGCTCGCTCACACAATGTTATCATATTCGTAAGCGGCAAGGAAAGTTCAAACGGAAAAGTTTTATATGACTTATGCAAGGCTACAAACCCGCGCTCGTATAACATCCAAAGCCTTAGACAAATTGATAAAGAATGGTTTAAGAACAATGATACTATTGGGATATGCGGGGCAACCTCTACTCCTAAATGGCAGCTGGATGCAGCATCTAAATTTTTGAAAGTAAGCCTAAATAACTATATTTGCGCCAGATTTTACACATTGATATATGGCAACTACAGGAGATTTTAAGAACGGAATATTTTTCCTATTTAACGAGCACCCTTGCCAGCTGGTTTATTTCCAGCATGTTAAGCCGGGCAAAGGAAACACTATTGTGAGAACAAAGTTTAAAGATTTAAACACCGGCAAACTGTTGGAACACACTTATGGCGCAGGCGAGCGCATAGACCTTGTATCTGTGGAGAGAAGACCATACCAGTTCCTTTATAAAGACGATACGGGCTACAACTTCATGCACAAAGAGACTTATGAGCAGGTTCATTTGAATGAAGATTTTGTAGAAAACGCAGACCTGATGAAAGAGGGACAGGATGTTGAGATGATGGTTTGGGCAGACAAAGAGGAGATTCTTACATGCGAACTTCCTCAGTTTGTAAATCTGCAAGTTACTTATACAGAGCCTGCAGTAAAAGGCAATACATCTACCAACGCTCTTAAAGAGGCAACATTGGAGACGGGAGCAAAAGTTATGGTTCCTCTGTTCATCAATGAAGGTGAAAAAATCAGCATCAAGGTAGAGGACCGCTCGTACGGAGAGAGAGTAAAGGAATAGGAAAAATGCTTACCTTTAAGTCCGCAATCAGGAGCAATCCGATTGCGGATTTTTTTATTCCCGACAGCTTCCTACTTCATTTCACGGCACTTGCGAGCCATGGCAAAAAGTATTCTGTCGGGAACGTAACAGGATGGTTTTAAGAAAATTACACAACCTTATGAAAAAGTTATTTTTATCGGTCATTGTTTTGGCAACCGTATTTTCTCTTTGCGGCTGCAAACCCAAAATGGTGTTGAACGCAGACGGAACTGTTAAAATAGACAACAGCCTTCTGGATAATATGATAGAGAACGGAAAGTTTGCAAAAGCAAAAAAGATCATCGCCAAAGAGTTGGCTATGAGTAATTTATCTGATTCAACAAAAATGGCAATCAATTTTGAAACAGAGAAAATGAACCGCATTGCACTGGAGTTTAATCAGACAGATTCAACTGTTCTTCCATACATAAAAAAATATATTCCGGATGTAACGGATAAACAAATCCGCGAGTGGAAAAAGAACGGGGCACTTGAGTGCAAGGTAATTGACGGCAAAACTTTCTATTTTAAAAAGGCTGCAAGAAATTTATTCCGCATAGATACCGTTGCCAAAAAAGCTTTTGAAAAAGTTGAAGGGCCGGAGCAAAGCCTGGATAAATTTTTGGGAGGATATTTGAGCGGAGTTGTAAGTGCAGCCAAAAAGCCGAGACCTGTAACAAACCCTCAAACAGAAAGTTACGTAGAACCGGTTACTATGACCTTGCATTTTTCCATGGAGGTTGACCCTGATGCAGTTCCTGCCGGAGAGACCGTTCGCGTATGGCTGCCATACCCGAGAGTCACACCAAAATATACAAATGTAAAATTGCTAAGCGTCTCTCAGCCGGACTATAAAAAATCACCCGTTTCAAACTTGCGCAGCTGCCTTTACATGGAGAAAGTCTCCAACGGAAAGGACACTCTTAAGTTTGGTTATGACATCATGCTTACATCATACAACCAGTACTTCACTTTTGATCCGCGCAACATTAAACCTTATGATGTTAAAAGTAATTTCTACAAATTCTACACATCCCCAAGAAAGCATCACGTAATTTTCACAGACAATATTAAAACACTTACTGCCGGCATTGTAGGAAAAGAAACAAATCCTTACCTGAAAGTTTTGAAAATTTGGAGTTGGATAAACAAGCATACTGTCTGGGCCGGTGCAAGAGACTACTCTACCATACCAAACATCCCTGAATATGTCCTTGCAAACAAGCACGGAGATTGCGGAGAAGTTTCACTTCTTTTTATCACGATGGCCCGAATTGCCGGTGTGCCTGCAAGATGGCAGAGCGGATGGATGTTGCACCCCGGAGATATAAATTTGCATGACTGGGCTCAGGTATATTATGAAGGAATAGGATGGGTTCCTGTAGATCAGTCATTTGGGTTTGTCTCCAGCAAAAATGAAGATGTACATCTATTTTACAGCAGAGGACTTGATGCATTCAGATATGTGGTCAATGACGATTACGGAGAAAGAGCTCCGCTATACCCTGCAAAAATTTATCCTCACTCAGATGAGGTTGATTTCCAGATGGGTGAAGTAGAGTGGAAAGGCGGCAACGTATACTATACCAAATGGAGTTCATCAATGAAGGTTGATTACATCAAACCGGCATTCAATCCCGCAGATACTTACAAGTAGAGCCCTTGTCCTAAGGCCGCCGGTCCGCAATTCAGGCGTGTATCCGTCAGTGCAACGGCCCATTAAGCCCAAAAACAATGCGCCGCTTTATGGCGCATTGTTTTGCAGACGGCGCAATTTACTTTTTCTTTATAATAGATAATCCGTCGCGAATAGGAAGAGTGATAAACTCTACCCGCTGGTCGTTTTTTGCATTAAAATAAAATTCAACAATCCCGGAAGTTTGCGCATCAAGGTGCAATATCTCCGGTTTGAGCACTGCCGTTGATGTGACGCCTGCCGCGCCGCCTACCCTCGGGCTTGCATCCGTCAACCCTCTTTGCTCCTCTTGTTTCCGCAGCGCCTCTTTAAGCTTGCCGCCCCATAACACATTGTCAACCAGAATGTAACCACCATTCTTCACAAGCGGAAAAACAAATTCATAATATAAAGGATACTCTCTTTTGTTGGCATCTATGAAAACAAGGTCATATTGTTTTTTGCAGTCCTTAAGAAAAATTTTTGCGTCAATAAAATGCAGGGAAATTTTGTCTGCTACCCCTGCACGCTCAAAACCTTCCCTGATTAAATATTCAAGTTCATCATTTATCTCAACGGCATCAAGATGAAAATCTGCAACTTCATCCACTCCGTTTTTTTCACTCAATTTTTTTATCCTGCTCTCTTCATTTTTTTGCAGACCTCTTGCAAGCCGGATGGCAGAGTAACCTGTAAAAGTCCCCAGCTCCAAAACTGTTTGTGCCTTAATCTGTTGCACAAACAATTCAAGAAAGGCACCCTCTTCTGCACCAACCAACATCCGTGCATGATTTGTCCGCGTATGCGTTTGACGCACCAGCCATTGAAGAGCTTCATCTTCTTTAAAACCCTTTGCCTGTTCTACGATATTTTCCAGCTGCCGCTTATTCATTATTTATTTTATTGCTCAAAAAACAAGAGCGCTATTCAAATACCAGCATGGACATGCGGCTCCATTTCAGAACCTCTTTGGCGACCGATTGGATTTGTTCAGGCGTCACCGCATTTATTTGACGGACAGTCTCTTCCAGCGGACGAATTTTTCCGGAAACAAGAAGCGACTTACCCATCGTGAGACATTGAGATTCCGCATTATCGTTCCCTATCAGCAATTGCCCTATTAACTGTTTCTTTGCCGCAGCCAAGGCGCGCGGGGAAATTTTTTCTTTTACCGCTCTCTCCAACTCCTTTTTAATAAGCGTAATACACTTTTTAAAGAAAGGCTTGTCACAACCAAAATAAATAGAAAATGCTCCCGTATCCTGATACAAAATGTAATTTGCTTCTACCGTATAAACCAGCGCATTCTTCTCGCGCAGAGAGAGATTCAGCCTTGAGTTTGATGCCGGTCCTCCTAAAATATTTGTCAGCAGAGAAAGCGGCATTTTTTTATTCTTCTCATAAACAGAATATGCGGAGCATCCAATGATACAATGGACTTGCCTAAGTTTTTTCTCGACAGTTTCATTGAACTTTTTGCCTGCGGCTAAAGCTTGCGCTGCCGCAATCTTTGCATCGGCAGCTTTTGCATCAACAGCTTTTGCATCAGCGTCTCCAAAAGACTCTGACGCGGTAATAACTTTGAGCGCATCATCCGGTCTCCAAACACGCAACTCTTCCTCCACAGCAGCCGCAATCTCCAAAGCATCAAAATTTCCCGCAATTGTAAAACTCATGTTTCCGGGAGTAAAGTACTTCTTCAAATTATCCCTCAATACGGCAGAGGTAATTGGCTCTATTGTCTTTTTCTCCCCTAAAATCGGAAGTCCAAGTTTGCTGCCGGCAAATAATTTTGATTCAAACGTATCATAAATTTGCTCGGACG
>DAIRSJ010000065.1:0-8104 GCA_036804445.1 Candidatus Egerieousia sp. | reverse complement strand
TTTTCTGCCGATATAAAAGGCATAGCCATAATAATCTTTATACTTGTTGTACAGAGATTCTTCTCGTTGTGTGTTTGCCACCATGTCCAGTGCAATCTGCTGTCCGCCGTATTTTTTCAGGAACAATTCCCTGGCAGTATGTTGCGGAGCGTAATATCCGTCCAGCCAGCAACTTTCCGGGATGATAAAATGGGCCACAGCCTTATAGCCGGCCTGTTCCATCTGTGCTATTTTTGTTGAAATAACATCAATCTCCGGATAGGCATCCATCCAAAAATCGTAAATTTCCTTGGGACGCGCCGGCGTAAACCAGGTTGCTTCTGAAACGGCAATAAAACCGCCCGGTTTAATGAATTTATTCCAATCGTTCATTCCTCGCTTGAAACCGATGTGAGATATTGCCCCCTCGGACCATACAAGATCAAACTGCTCTTTTTCAAATGGCAGAGCATTCATATCGCCGACAACGGCGTTTATGCGCTCTTTATAACCATTTTTTTCAGCATTGGCCTTCAGTTTATCAATGAATTTTGGAAAGAGATCAACAGCGGTTATATGACCTGGTATATGTTGTGCCAATGTCATTGTTTGTCCTCCCGTACCGCAGCCAATGTCGGCAATTAGGGATTTTTCTGTCAGTCCTTCAATAAAACTTAAGGCTTTGGTTGTCACCTCCGTACTGCCGGGCCCCTGCCTTTCAATATTTGAAAAATAGTCGCATATAAGTTCGAATTGAAAATTGTGAATTGATTTATTATTGTTACTCATGATTTTTATTTTTTTTGTCATATCTTAAAATAACGGCGTGCAAAACTTTGCCTCCCTTATTTTGATATGCATTGTTGTTTTGAAAATATATAATAATAGAAAGCTCCCGACAGATTAACTACTCGGGAACACAAACAGAAGCGCAAACTGTAAAGGAATTACAGATTGCACTCTCTCACGGAATCCTTCCTAACTTTAGAAATAAATAACATCCATCTGATTTAGTTCCGCAAAGGTATAAAAAATAATCGTCCGTTTTTATAAAAAGTGTCCGGAAACGGACATATTGTAAAATGCTCTTTCATTTGATAAAAAGTCTTACAAAAGAGGTGCTTGAGGCCGAGAAATCTGCTTATGGTAAGGTAATTAGAGTAATTTCACATGAGGTAAACAATACCGTTGCCGGCGTAACTTCCGTTCTTGATACGGTAAAAAGTTATGCGGGCGGAGCAAGCAAAAACAGTGAGAGCGCAAGTTTAAGTACAAGCAAAAATTCAAATGCAAGCGCAAATGCAAGCGCAAGTGCAAGTGCAAGGTCAATCGTGAGTTACGCAGGGACTGTCGTGATAATGACGGATGTCTCACTTAATTTGCTGGAAATAAGCGATAACGGCGCAGGTATCAGCAAGGACACTGAACAGAAACTCTTTACCCCTTTCTATTCCACAAAGCCTAACGGACAGGGGATAGGTCTAATGACCATCAGTGAAATTCTTACGCGCCATAATTTTGATTTCTCTCTTAGAACTTACCCTGACGGGATTACAAGGTTCAGGATAAATATGTGCGGCAACTTTTTTAACTGAAAATGAATTTAAGGATAAACAGACCCGCAAGAATGTACATTGCAACATTAAGGTCCTTAAATTTTCCGGAAAGCATCTTTACGATAACATAACTTACAAGGCCTATTATCATACCGTCCGCAATGGATGATGTAAGGGAAATCATTACAACTGTCAGAAATGCCGGCAATGCTTCCGTCATATCTTCCAGATCTATTTTTGTTATTTCATCCATCATCAGTACCCCCACAATAACTAGTGGTCCTGTGGTTGCCGCTATCGGGATCATCATAAAAATCGGGGCTAAGAACAATGCGATCAGGAACATTATGCCTGCAACAAGGCTTGTCATTCCCGTGCGTCCGCCCTCTGCGATACCGGTTGCGCTCTCGGAAAATGTAGATACTGAGGTGGTTCCAAGAATGGAGCCGAGTGCAACTGAAAATGCATTGCTCATGAGCGCTCCTTTAAAGCGCGGAATATCACCGTTTTCCTTTGTTACTCCAGCTTTCCCGGAAAGTCCTACTATCATGCTCATTGTATCAAAAACATTCAGGAACAGCAGGGTGACTATTACCATTATCACATTAACATTCAGCAGTTGGCTAAAATCAAATTTCCAAAACGTGGGAGCCATTGAATGTGGTATTGACACAAAACTGAATCCCTTTGGTATCTCTGTGATATGTAACGGAATACCAATGAGAGTGAATACTATTATGCTTATGAATAATCCGCCGATAACTTTTCTGTGAAGCAGGACTCCCGCCAAAATGATTGTCGCAAAAGCGAGTATAGTTGCGGGGGTTATTTTGCCCAGTTGCACAAGAGTTGTAGGGCTTGTTACAACAAGTCCGGCATTTTTAAGTCCTATAAATGCGATGAAAATCCCTATGCCGGCCGATATTGCGTGCCGCTGGCTGCCGGGAATTGCCATAAGCAGATATTTCTGGACATTGAATAATGTAATAAGCAGAAAAAGAATACCTTCTATGAAAACGCAAGTCAAGGCCATCTGCCACGAGTAACCCATTCCCATCACCAGCGTAAAAGTAAAGAAAGCATTGATGGACATGCTGGGTGCCAGACCAAAGGGGAGTTTGGCAACAATGGCCATAAGTATTGTCGCGACAGCGCTCGTTATTGCGGTTGCCGTAAATACGGCTCCCTTATCCATGCCGGCCTGTCCCAAAATCGCAGGGTTTACGGCTAGAATGTAACTCATTGTAAGAAAGGTTGTTAATCCGGCAACAACCTCCGTGCGCATTGTGTTTTTTTGCGCATCAAACCCCGTCAGTTTCTTTACAAAGTCCATGTTTCAAAGGTAACGAAAAATTTTTAAAGCATGATTGAGAGAGAATTAACGGACATTGACGTGTTAAAATTTTTATAAATTTGCTGTCGTAAGATGAAGTTAAAAAGTGCAACATGGATAGCATTAAGGAAATATTTAAGATTGGAAAAGGACCCTCCAGCAGTCATACTATGGGACCTCGCAGGGCCGCGGAGATTT
Source organism: Candidatus Egerieousia sp. (assembly GCA_036804445.1). GTDB lineage: Bacteria > Bacteroidota > Bacteroidia > Bacteroidales > UBA932 > Egerieousia. The sequence continues at coordinate 5,038 of DAIRSJ010000065.1, read as the reverse complement.
TTAAAAAATCCGTCGGGAGTTTAAATGTATCATCTTATTCCGTCACTCTCTATGGCAGTTTGGCGGCAACCGGCAGAGGGCATTTAACGGATGTTGCTATCAAAGAGATACTTGGCGAGTGTAATATAATTTGGCAATCGGATGTTTTTTTGCCTCAACATCCCAACGGAATGTTTTTCCAGGCTTTTGATAAGGACGGCAGATTGGTAAAGAGCTATACTACGTTCAGCATCGGCGGAGGAGATATCAGCGATACCGGAAAAAGAGATAGTGAAAATTCCATCTATCCGCACGGCAAAATGAAAGATATTCTTAAGTGGTGTCTGGACAACGGTATGACCTTTTGGGAGTATGTGGAAAAGTACGAGGAGAAGGATATATGGGATTATCTTGCGGAGGTGTGGAAAATAATGACGGAGGAGATCCAAAGAGGGCTTGATAATGAGGGCGTTCTTCCCGGGCCTTTGAAGTTTGCAAGAAAAGCCTCATCTTTCCATACAAAGGCCAAGGGGTATCAGGGTTCTATGCAGAGAAGAGCCATGACTTTCTCTTATGCTCTTGCGGCGGCTGAAGAAAATGCGGCCGGAGGGACTATAGTAACAGCTCCTACCTGCGGTTCTTGCGGCGTTTTGCCTGCGGTATTTTATCTGGATAAATTGAACTATGATTGTTCCGATAAAAAAATTTACAGAGGACTCGCGACAGCAGGCCTTATTGGTAATCTCATAAAAACAAATGCTTCCATATCGGGAGCGGAAGTGGGATGTCAGGGTGAGATAGGATCAGCCTGCAGCATGGCCGCCGGCGCTTTGGTCCAACTGTTCGGCGGTACTCCGATGCAAATAGAATACGGTGCTTCCATGGGTATAGAACATTTTCTCGGACTCACCTGCGATCCCGTAATGGGCCTGGTGCAAATACCTTGTATAGAAAGAAATGCGTTTGCCGCAACACGTGCCATTGATGCAAATGTTTATGCGCTCATGTCGGACGGGAACCATAGGGTAAGTTTTGATAAAGTTGTGGAGACGATGAAAAAAACGGGACATGATCTCCCGAGTTTGTATAAAGAAACCTCCGAGGGAGGTTTGGCCAGCATAATTTTTTAATTTTATAATCGGGAATAAAACTGTCATATAATGAAAAATTTATTTAAATCCATTTTGTTTTTATCCGCTGTTTTGAATGCGCTTTTTCTTTTCATTCCAACGACCGGAGCACAGGAAGTGCTGGACTCTATAAATTTGCATGCCGCTCATAATTACCGTAGTGCGCTAATGGAGCCGCAAAGAGAATTTAGGGGAGCATGGATTCACACTGTTGGCAACGGAGAATATAAAAAGATGACAACCGCTCAGATGAAGAGACATTTTACGGATCTGCTTGACTCTCTAAAATCCGTGAATATCAATGCGGTAATTTTTCAGGTAAGACCGCAGGCCGATGCTTTTTATAAGAGCAAATTGGAACCGTGGAGCCGCTTTTTGACCGGAACTCAGGGAGTAGGGCCAAAGCCGGCATGGGACCCTCTGGAGTTTATGGTAAAAGAGTGCCACAAGAGAGGAATGGAGTTGCACGCGTGGTTTAACCCTTATCGTGTTGCCTCAAATGATGAACAACTCAATACACTGGCCAAGAATCATTTGTATCATAGGAAACCTTATCTTTTTTTGAGATATGGCAAAATGCTTGTCTTTGACCCCGGTGAACCGGAGGCGCGGGAGTGGATAATCAAAGTCATTTCCGACGTGGTAAGGCGTTATGATATAGATGCCGTTCATTTTGACGATTATTTTTATCCCTATAAAGATTATGACAAGACCGGGGCGGAACTTCCGTTTCCCGACAGTTTGTCTTTTGCCAAATATGGTGAAAAAGACGGTTTTACAGTTGATCAGCGTAATGACTGGAGGCGAAATAATGTCTCCCTTCTTGTTAAAAATTTAGACAGTGTTATTAAATCTATTAAGCCATGGGTTAAATTCGGGATAAGCCCGTTTGGCGTATGGCGCAATATTGCAAATGACCCCTCCGGTTCACAAACTCGGGCGGGCGTGCAGAATTATGATGACTTGTACGCAGACATAAAGCTCTGGGTAAAAAATAATTGGATAGATTATAATGTTCCGCAACTTTATTGGGATATCGGTCAGCCGCGAGCAGATTTTGAAACTCTAATTAACTGGTGGAGTCAAAATAATTATGGCGAGAATTTGTATATAGGGCAAGATATTGCACAAACCGTTAAAGTTAAAAGTCGCAAAGTGCAGGGAGCGTTTGAAAATCAGATGCCCCGCAAAATGGAGCTTGTGCGGACTACAAAAAACATTCACGGCAACGTGTGGTGGCCCGGATATGTTATACCAAAAAATCCCGACGGTTTTACCGATACTCTTAGAAAGTATCAGGCACATATAGCATTGATGCCGCTATACAAACACATTGATACTCTGGCACCTGCGCCTGTTGAAAAACTGAATTTCAGGAGAAAGGGAAATATTGTTCGCATAAGCTGGAAAGCGCATCGTACAAATGATGAGATGCAGCGCGCCGTCTATTATTGTATTTATATTAATGATGATACTTATCCTGTTGCTATCACTCAAAACACACATTATGAATTAGTGCCGGAAAAAATTGGCAATCTGATAATTAGAGTCTCGGCGCTTGACAGAATGCAAAATAAAAGTTTGGAAACAACATTGACAATTAAATAAACGGGCTACAAAGCTTAAAGAGTCACGTATTGAATAACTAATAACATTGACAAATTATGAAAAAGTTTTTATTAACAGTTGCATTTTGTTTCACGGCTATAATTTCTTTTGCTCAGAACGCAAAGGAAAATTGTGCTGCCAAAGATAATGTTGCAAAGGAGGAACCTGTTGTTTTAGAAACGGCAACCGGAAGTATTTGCGGGAAACTGCTTGTCCCTAGTGTTAATGTTAAATGTCCTGTAGTTCTGATTATTGCAGGCTCTGGCCCAACTGATATGGATGGCAATAGTGCGCTTTTTAGAGGTAAGAATAATTCTCTTAAGTATTTGGCAGAAGGGCTTGCCGCCAACGGCGTAGCTTCATTAAGATTTGACAAACGCGGAATAGCGGGCAGTGCCAAAGCGGCTAAAAGTGAAGCTGATTTGAGGTTTGAAGATTATGTTAATGATGCCAAAGGATGGGTAGAGTTCCTTAAAAAAGATAAGCGTTTTTCAAGTATTTCTGTTGCGGGACACAGTGAGGGATCGCTGATAGGGATGATAGTTTGTTCTAAAGAGTCCGGTGTAAAAAGTTTTATCTCTATAGCGGGTGCGGGATATCCTGCTAATGAGATTATTGAGACCCAGCTGGCTTCTCAGCCGGATGAAGTGCAGCAGAATGTGGCCCGTATAGATGATTCACTAAAAGCGGGCAAAACCGTAAAGGAAATACCCGCTTATCTGATGTCTCTGTATCGTCCTTCCGTTCAGCCATATATGATATCTTGGTTTAAATATGACCCAAGAAATATTATCAAAACTCTTACTCTGCCGGTTTTGATACTGCAGGGAGACGCAGACATTCAAGTTTCTGTCGATGATGCAAAATCATTGCAATCGGCATGTCCGGCAGCCAAGATGTTAATCCTAAAAGGAATGAATCATATCTTTAAGGCATGTGATATAACAGATATTCAGAAGCAGCTTGCATCATTTGAAGATTTGTCGTTGCCTGTAAATGCGGAACTTGTATCTGAGATTTGCAACTTTGTTAAAAGATAATTTTCTGTTGTAAAATCAGTTTGCGTACAAACGCAGTTCTTGTTTATTATTAAACAATTATTGTGTGTTGGCTTATTGTATCTGTAACAAAAATTTCTTACTTCCCTTATTCAAAATCTTATAATAATTATTGTTAATCACCCCTCCGTCTTCATATAATCTAAGCATTTGATGCTCCGATAATCTCTCAAATGTCCTTTTATCAATAAAGAATTGGATAGGGGCCCGTCCTTCAACTTCCGTAAACCCGAGTTTTCTGTAAACATTTCCGTTTGACCACTCTGTATCAGCATAAGTCATTATCTCTATCGGCCTATGTGACAGTCCTTTGCCGGGCTCAATCATACAGCCTCCGCCAAAACAATCTCCGTCGGGATTTTCCCCGTCCCATCCGCCGCTTTTGGATCTTGAGTCAAGATGATAAAGCCCGCTCATATTCTTGCTAAGAAGATTATTAGTAATAGCCTCATCTATAAAGGCATTCAGCAACTTGCCCATTCCCCCCTCCACGCGCACATTAGGCATGGATGCATATCTCAGCCATTCATAAGATTGAAACTGAACAATATCCGTGGATACTTTTTCTTCCTCTGAAAGATAGGAGAAAAGATTTTCTACGCTGCGCAGCATCGGTCTTGGTTCTGAAAAAGTTGCAACGGCAACAATATCACCGTTATAACTTAATGCATATCTATATGCGCTTTTAACATAGCCGTACGTGTGGTACCTGTTTAAAAAATTTTTGATTTCTTCTCCGCATTCTTTACCGGACATGACTTTGCATTTCCTTGCAAAAATGCTTGTGAATTTTCCTAATCTCGACAGTATTCTCTGTTCAAAAAAATCTCTTTTATATATCCATCTGTCCTCATAAAGATATAGAATGTCTTCAAACTCGAAGCTTGGAACAGCCTTGGATTTGCCTGTAATATAAACAGGTACAACTTCAAAATTATAATCCGGGAAAATAAAAGAGCCTCCCTTTTCTACGTACGGGACACTATTTCCATCTAAAAATCTTCTAAAGCTTATTTTTAAAGGATGTTCCATAACGCTCTCACAAAAAAGTGCTCTCAACTCTACGTACGGGAGAAAAGTCCCGTTTTTGTAGTTGTAAAGATAATGAAAAGTAAGTGAATCTGTCGGGAAATAAAATTTGCATAAGAGAAGTAAAAATTATACTTTTGCAGCCCTAAACATTTGCGCTTTGCGTGAATGTGAGAGATCCGCTAGCTCAGTTGGTAGAGCACAACACTTTTAATGTTGGGGTCTCGGGTTCGA
>DAIRSJ010000064.1:0-8249 GCA_036804445.1 Candidatus Egerieousia sp. | reverse complement strand
ATGGTTGATAATCAGAAAATTGTAGATGAAGCAATAAAAAATAGAGCCGATTTGATAGGGGTGAGCGGATTGATTACGCCGTCTCTGAAACAGATGGAAAATCTTGCCGCGCTGTTGGAGGAAAACAAGGGGAGAATGCTTAAGGAGTTGGGATATCTGATTCCGCTTGCGGTTGGCGGCGCCACTACTTCTGCAGTTCATACTGCAGTTAATATTGCTCCATTATACAGTGGTACAGTTGTTTATGGCGGAGACGCTTCAAAGGCCGCAGTTGTTTACAAGAAACTTGTCAACGATTTTGGAGGGCATGCCCGCGTGTTTGCAAATTTGTCTGTTGATAGAGAGTTATGTAATGAGCCCGCAGCCGAATCCGGTCCGGGTAATTGCGGAAATAATCGTATTCCTGACAATTACTTGCCCGGAAATTATTCTGCAATCATTAAGTATGAACAGCGTGAAATCCGCCGCAGCTACAAATGGCGCAATATCCGTAAACTGACTGTGGCTGAGGCACGTGCAATGGCTCCTCATTTTTCTCCCGACAGTTTTGTACAGCCGGAAAATTATGGGGCGAATAATCTTTTTGCAAAAAATTTAAATCTTGGAGATATTGTCGGGAGGATTGATTGGACGGGATTTTTTAATTTCTGGGGATTTAAAGGAAAATATCCGGAAGTTGCCTATAAAAATGAGGAGGCGGAAAAGCTTTATGACCAGGCGCTTGCATGTGTTGCCGAGATGGCTGTCGACGGCTCTGTTGAGGCGAGTGTGATGCTGAAGTTTTTTGATGCCGTCTCTGCGGTTGACGGGGAACAGGACGTTATACGGCTTTTTGACAAGAAACTTGTTGGTGTTATTCCCGTACCTAGACAAGTTGTGGAAGGCTCCGAGTATCTTTCTCTGGCTGACTTCATTTCAAAAGATATACCGTCGCGAGTAGGAATATTTGTGTTGAAAATTGAAGACCGCCGTGCAGAACAGCTTGATCACAAGAGCTTTGAATACCTGTTGCGTTACAGCATTTGTGCACGTCTTGCAGAGGCTCTTGCAGGTTGGATGCAAGCGCAAGTAAGTACCGTTGCCGCTGAAGGGACTGCAGACTCCGCGCAATCTTCCGGCACCGCACAAACCCTTCATATAATCCGCCCTGCATTCGGCTATCCCGTATGTCCGGACCACTCCCTTAAGCGTGTGGTATTTAATATATTGCGCGTACAGGACCGTTTGGACATCAAACTCACGGAATCCAACGCCATCATTCCGACCACATCCATTTGCGGGATGCTGATTGCTCACCCGGATGCCAGATTTTTTGATGTATAGGAAAAGTCCTCAAGTAGAGTGACTCCTTAAGTTTTATTACCTTTGCCCCCGTAATGAAAGTCTCAGAGATACTCAATCAAAAAGGACGCAAGCCTTTTGCCTCATTTGAAATAGTCCCGCCTCTTAAAGGCAGTGATATCAGCAAGTTGTATGCATCTATTGAACCGCTCATGGAATTTGAGCCGCCGTTCATGAATTTTACATCACACAGAGATGAGGTGGAGTACCGCAAAAATGCGGATGGAATGTTCATGCAAGTAACTGTAACTAAGAGACCCAGTATGCTTGCGATAGTTTCTGCAGTGAGCCGGAGGTTTCCCCGGATAGAAGTTGTACCTCATGTGATTTGCGGCGGGCAGACTGCGGACCAGAATGAGAGTTTGCTTTTGGATTTGCATTTTCTTGGCTTCCACAATGTTATGGCGTTGCGCGGGGACGCTCCAAAAGGAGAGAAGTACTTTACTCCAACTCACGGAGGATATGCGTACAGCTCAGAACTTGTAGCGCAAATCCGTAATATGAATGAGGGCAACTATCTGGACCGTAACATAAAAAATGCCGTGAAAACAGATTTCTGTGTCGGTGTTGGCGGGTATCCGGAAAAACACATAGAGGCTCCTAATTTGGAAGCCGATATTCAGAATCTTAAGAGGAAGGTAGATGCCGGTGCCGATTATATCATTACTCAGATGTTTTTTGACAACAGAAAATATTTCAACTTTGTGGAAAAGTGCAGGACTGTCGGGATAAAAGTACCAATTATCCCGGGCATAAAACCAATCTCTACTCGGAAACAGATAGAACTTCTGCCACACGCATTTGCGCTGGATTTGCCAATTGAGTTGATGACAGAACTGAAAAAATGCAAAGATGATACGGCTGTATATGAATGCGGAATTGCATGGTGTATAGCACAATGCAAAGAACTGCTGTCAGCCGGAGCTCCTGCCGTGCACTATTACACAATGGGCAAAGCGGAAAATATAAAACGGGTAATAAAATCCGTTTTTTAAAAAAATGACGCCGTCTTTAATTAATAACGGCGTCTTTAATTAATAACAGCGTCACTAATTTTTAAAATATTATATCATGAGAAATTTAATTAGGGCAATTTTTGTGTTGGTACTGGGTTTTTGCCTGGCGTTGTGGCCCACAGTCTCGTCCAAATACATTGTTTTAGTGCTTGGCTGGTGCTTTATTGCAGCCGGAGTTGCTAATATTATTTATGCTTTCACAACAAGGATATTTATTCATATAGCCGGAATGGGTTATCTTACCGCGGCCAGTGCCATTATATTTCTTGCTCTTGGTGGCTGGATGCTGTATATGCCGCAGACTTTTCTTGACATTATAGCATTCTTATTCGGTACCGTACTTGTTGTTTATGGCATAGCACAACTGATTCATACTTATAGATTTACAAAAGGCGGTAAAAACAAGGCGTTGGTTTATACCTTGCCTGTTATAGCTCTGATTATCGGTGTTATTTTCTTCTTCAGGTCAAAAGACGCTATCAAACTTTTAACAATATTCTTTGGATTTGGTTTGATCTTGTTTGGTGTCGCGGAGATTATTTTGGACGTGAAATACGTTAAGGCCAAGAGACTTATGAAAGCCGCCGCCGCCGCCGAGGCTGCCAAAATTGAGGCGGAGCAAAAAACTTTTGGCGAACCTTCAAATTAAAAGGTATATAAATTTAAAGCAAGCGGTCTGATGTTAAGGTTGTGCGGCGCAATCTTCAAATTAAAAGGTGTATAAATTTAAAGGGCGGGAAAGTAGTTTGCCGTTACTTAGCAACTCAGCAGAACGTTAATGTTATTTGGCAACGGCTTCTGCCGTAGTTGCCGCCCGTATAATATTGGCTTTTTTCAACAAACCTATCAAGAAAATTTTATAATGAAGCACGTAAAAAAAATTTCACATATCACAATTGCAATATTTATTTTTTGTATCACGACAGTTTTTATCATAGTGACTTCCCCTGCGGCATCTGCGCAAAAGGATACACTCCATATATCAGAGCAGAAACAGGCAACCGCAACACAAACAACACCTGCCGATACCCGTCAGACCAATCTTCAGAAAGTTTTGGAATCTAAGTATATGCCTCATTTTAACGGGGTTGTTAATGCAAGATTTGAGTATGAACCGCGCGGAGGGGAAAAGGGAGGGAGCGCTTCAAGCGGCGCTGGTTCTTCAAAATCAGAGACGGAAGGATTGGGCAGATTTGAAGTCCGCCACGCTCGTATTGACATGACAGGGAGAGTTACTCCTATTTTTGATTATCGCATCCAGGTAGATTTTTCTGATGAGGGCTCAGTAAAACCTGTCGATGCATATATACACTTTACTCCATTTAAAGGTTTTGAATTGACGGCCGGACAGATGAGAATTCCTTCAACTCTTGATGCACACAGAAGTCCTGCCAATCAGTTCTTTGCAAACAGGTCCTTCATTGCAAAATACGGCGGCTTAAGAGATGTGGGCATGATGCTTGGTTACACATTCAGTAACACTCCGTTCCCAATCATCTTGCAGGCAGGCATTTACAATGGCGCAAGTTTTTCTGAGCAGAAGAACTGGCACGTTGCACTTTTGCATACATTTAAGGCTCAGTTCCTTGTAAGCAGGCAGTGGGTTTTCACATGCGGCATTCAAGACCGTAAGCCGGACTCCGTAAGATTTTACATGGTTGATGCGGGCGGATATTATCAGGGCGAGCGTCTGCACGTAGAGACGGAGTATCTGTATTATCACTATGCGCACAATGCTTTCCGTGATGTTAATTGCGTGAACGCTTTTGCCAATTATGATTTGCCAATTAAATTCTGCCGCCTTGCATTATTGAGCGGCTCGTCGTCAAACGGCAACGCCCCTGACGGCAACTCCGATGCATCAAAATACCTTTTCAAAAAAATCTCATTCTTAGTGCGTTATGATTATATGCAAGATTACAGTACCGGCAAAGAGCTGGCCACACACTCCGGCACATCTGCAACCGGCACTGTCGGGACCCAAACACTTGCAATAACCAATTATCACAGAAGCAGAGCCACTTACGGCATCACGCTAAGTATGGGCAAACCGTTTACTGCAGATCTGCGTCTTAATTATGAAGATTATTTCTACAGGAAAAATGCAGTAATTCCCAAAGGCGAGCAGGATAAGTTTGTAATAGAGCTTATGCTTAAGTTCTGATTTATGAACATATTGCATGTGTTTACCAAGTAAAATTCACATGGCAGGCCAAGTTTGATTTCCTTTTTTGTGCAGCTGTTTGCTGTCGTAGCAAATCAATAGATAATTAACCCTATCACTCCGCCTGTGATGATAACCCATATCGGGTTGGTTTTCAGCCACTGACATGCTGCAAAGGCACCTGCAAAAAGAACCCAGCTGGTCCAGTCAAAAAAATTCTCCTTTGTGATTAGAATTCCTGCGGCGGCGGCAATCATGCCTATCACAATTGGCCGCAGAGTCTTCATTAGAGAGGCGAATAAGTTGCTCTCTTTAAACTTCATATAAAGATGACAGATTGTAAGCACCAGAATAAATGACGGCAGCACAACCGCAAAAGTTGCCAGCAGTGAGCCAAATACATTGCCCGTCACAGTGTAGCCCACATAAGTTGCGCTGTTTATCCCGACAGGTCCCGGGGTCATCTGGGATATAGCAACAATGTCCGTAAACTTTTCCGCGGTAATCCACGCATGTTTTATGACCACCTCACTCTGGATCAGTGACAACATTGCGTACCCTCCGCCAAACGTAAAAAGTCCGATGATAAAAAACACCCAGAACAGTTGCAGGTAAATCATCTCTCTCCTCCTTCTTTATCTATATGATTACTACTACTTTGTTCCTTTTTCTTTTTATCTCCAAAGTATCTTCCCATGAAGAAAAATACTCCTATAACAAGCAAAATATAAATCGGCGATACCCTCAAAAAAACAATTGCAACAGCTGTCGCGACAGCAAGCAAAGCCCTATAAACATTTAGATTTGACTGCTTTACCATATCAACAACCGGTACCGCAATAAGAGCAACTACAACCGGACGGATCCCCTTGAAAATTTTTACAACTATGGGATTGTCTCTAAAGCCTGCAAAAAATATGGCAATCAGCAAGATAATGATGAATGATGGCAGGCAGCTCCCAAGCGTAGCCACTACGCTTCCTTTATTGCCGCGCAGTTTGTATCCCAGAAAAATGCTGATATTCACCGCCATAACTCCGGGTGCAGACTGGGCTATCGCGAGTACATCCATAAAATCCTGCAGCCCGATCCATTTTTTCTTCTCCACAACTTCCCTCTGAATAATTGGAATCATAGCATATCCGCCTCCCAGTGTAAATGCTCCTATCTTGGAGAAGCACTTGAATATTTCCCAGTAGCTTACCGTGTTTTCTCTTTTGTTCCCGACTGTTTTATTTATGTTAATTAAATTCATCTCTTCTCCATCTCATTTTCTCTATTGTCAATATCATTACTTTCATGCCACCGTCACATTATTGAGCACAATTGTCCGATTGCGCTGTGCAAAAATAGTAAAATAGCATAAGGGTAAAAAAATTTGCAGGAACAAAAAAAGTACTTATATTTGCATCCCGCTTTTGCGGAGAGACCGGTAGAAGGTGTCTTTAACACAGTCTCGTAGCTCAGTTGGTTAGAGCACCACACTGATAATGTGGGGGTCCGCGGTTCAACTCCGCGCGGGACTACATCTGGGGGACTAGCTCAGTTGGCTAGAGCACCTGCTTTGCAAGCAGGGGGTCAAGGGTTCGACTCCCTTGTTCTCCACAAGGCTGATAATAAAATAATTATCAGCCTTTTTTTATTGACTGATCCGGTCCGGTTCATTAATTATGTTTCTCCAAGCTTGTTTATTTTGTCGTATTTTCTTCTGTGCCATGTATGGTTCAGAGCGGAAGTGGCCGGGCGCTGCTCCGCTTGATTGCGGGTCTGTGATATTCCTTAAAAATTGCTAATTTTACGCGTTGTGAAAAAGCGCCTTGCCGCGTTGGAAAACGGCAAGGAAAAACGGAATTTGAAAGCCGGAAAAATCGAAAGAAAATTAATCATATAAATAGAATATCATGAGCGTAAAAATCAATTGTTTTATTCCCTACACGTCTAAGCAGCAGGTGATTAAGACCATGGAGAGTCTTAAGGCCTGTCCTATGGTGTCTAAGATTATTTTGCTGGATGCGGTTAAGGAGCCTATGGCCAAGAGTACCGTTATCAAGAAGATTGCGGCGCATTCGGATTGCGACTATACGTTAATCTACACTAAGGAAACCACGTTGAATATGGGCTATTTGAGCCTTGAACGGATGGTGAATGTGGCTAAGGATTCCGGCGCGGCCATGGTTTACGCAGATCATTATTCATTTGAGTATCAACAAGATACGTTGTCACGGCAAGCAGGACAGCCGGCCGGCAAAAAGCAAATGGCCAAAGTTGCAAAGCCTGTGATTGATTACCAGTTTGGGAGCTTGAGGGATGATTTTGATTTTGGCTCTGTATTGTTGTATAAAACAAGCGCTTTGAAGGCGGCCGTCAGGACGATGAAGACCAATTACAAGTTTGCCGGGCTGTATGACTTAAGGCTCAAAGTTTCTCAGAAGGGCGCGCTTGTTCATATTAATGAGTTCTTGTATTCTGAGATTGAGGAGGATACGCGCAAGAGCGGACAGAAGATGTTTGATTATGTGGACCCTAAGAATCGTGAGGTTCAGGTGGAGATGGAAAAGACTTGTACTGACCATCTTAAGAAAATCGGAGGATATCTGCCGCGCCGCACCAAAAAGGTTCCTTTTGGCAAGGAGAAATTTGAGTTTGAGGCATCGGTTATCATTCCGGTTTACAATCGTGTTAAGACGGTGCGTGATGCAATTAACTCTGTTCTTAATCAGCAGACCAAGTTTAAATACAATGTGTTAATCATTGATAATCACTCTACTGACGGCACCAAAGAGGCTATTGACGAGTTTAAAAATGACAAGCGTGTTGTACACATTATTCCCGATAGAAATGACTTGGGCATAGGGGGCTGCTGGAATCTTGGAATTCACAACCCTAATTGCGGAAAGTTTGCAATCCAGCTGGATTCTGATGATGTTTATTATTCTGAGAATTCTCTTCAGATAATAGTTGATAATTTTTACAAGCAGAATTGCGGAATGTTTGTTGGCGCTTATGCAATGACAAACTTTAAGATGGAGACAATTCCTCCGGGAATCATTGACCATAAAGAGTATACTCAGGAGAACGGACATAATAATGCGTTGAGGATTAATGGTTTTGGGGCGCCAAGGGCATTCTTCACTCCTTTTATCCGCAACATAAATCTTCCTAATACAAGTTACGGGGAAGACTATGCGGTAGGACTTAGAATCTGTCGCGAGTATGCAATCGGACGCTCTTTTGAAACGCTTTATTGCTGTCGCAGATGGGAAGGCAATTCTGATGCTTCTTTGAGCGTTGAGAAAACAAATAAGAATAACTTGTATAAGGACAGAATACGCACTTGGGAGCTACAGGCGCGCGTTGCAATGAATCAAAAATAATAAATAACTACCTGAGTTCCGGTAATATCTGTCGCGACAGATAACTATTAGAGAGAGTAGAAAATTTTTATGTGATGGGGAAAAATTTTGAACACGTGGTATTGAATGCAGCGGCCGTTGATGAACTTTTTGAGAGTCAGCTTAAGGAGTGGGAGCTTGCAAGGAAAAATTATGACGCCCTTAAAGATGTGAAGGTTAAGACGTTATGGATACGCAAAAGCGAGCAGGCAAATTTTGGGGCCGGCAGGGCAGAGGCGGTTGGCAAGACGGGATTAACCGGCAAGGCAGAGATAAAGCAGAATCCGGGAATTGCCGTTAAAGTACAGTTTAACCCTGCGCGCATTGTTTCTTCCG
>DAIRSJ010000063.1:0-8620 GCA_036804445.1 Candidatus Egerieousia sp. | reverse complement strand
GAACGGCATATTTAACACGGGAAAGGCTGAGAACGGCGGCTATGACGGCAAAACCGCAGGCGATGTACTGACAAATCCTGATAGAGGATGCCTGGTCCGGCACAATTTTAAAGAAAAGAGCAACCAGTGCCGCTCCAAAACATTGTCCCATAAGGCGCGCAACACCTATCATGCCGCTGGCAGCCCCTCCTCTATTAGCCGGAGCGGTTGAAACGATTGTAGTATTGTTTGGAGTTTGGAACAGGCCGAATCCTATACCGCACGCAACAAGATTAAGTGTAATTCTCAGGGAAGAAGAATCAGCTGTAAGAAAAGTTAATGCTAACAGCGAGCAGGCAAATATTGTCATACCTATAAACCCTAAAATTCCCGGATGAATTTTTTCCAGCAGGAATCCAGCAATTGGTGCTGTTATCAAGACCGCTACAGGCCAGGGAGTTATAAGCAGACCGGTCATTGCAGGAGATTTTCCCGCAACGTATTGAAGGAAGAAAGGAAATGAAATCAGCACAAGCATCTGCGCTGCAAAAGAGCAATTGCTTGTAAAGATGCTTCTGGAAAAAATTGGAACTTTCATCAAATCCACAGGGAAAATGGGATTCTTCATCTTGTTCTCTCTGCGATAGTAAATAACTGCTACAAAAGGCAATGCGGCAAGTTGTATAATTACAAAAATCGGTTTTTCTCCGTGAGCATATCCCATAAGAGAGTAAATCAGCAAGAAGAAAAGCAGTGCATTTAGCACCGCACCCCACACGTCAAACTCCGCCTTGATTCTTTTCTCATTGCGCGGCAAGAACCTGTATCCCAGAATTAAAGCAAGAATGCCAAAAGGAATGTTTACGGCATAAAGCCAATGCCATGACGCAACGGCAAGTATGGCCCCTGCAACTGATGGACCGGATACGGCTGCAACAGAAACCACCATTGCATTAAGTCCTATTCCCCTACCCAGCAACCTCTTAGGATAGATTTCCCTTAGCATGCCGATGTTGACTCCAACAATTCCCGCACTGGCAATTCCTTGGAAAGCACTACAAATCACCAGCATAGAAAAGGAATTGGAAACAGCGCACAAAAAAGAGGCAATCACAAACAGCGCTATTCCCGACAGATATATTTTTCTAAAACCCTTTAAGTCTGCAAGGAAAGAAACTGACAACAAACACATTACCGTCATCAGCTGATATCCGTTCACAATCCAGATAGAGGCAGAAGAAGAGACATTGAACTGAGTTGCCAAAACCGGAAGTGCAATATTCACAATGCTGCCCTCTATGCATGACATAAAGATAGTCAGAGCGGAAGAGAGCACTGCCCAAATTCTCCCGGGCATGGGGACACCATCCTCAAGTATTTCTTTGTTAACCGATTGTTCAATCATAGATCAATTTTTCATAATGTACAAAATAGCATTTATGAAACAAACTTTTTAATACGTATTCCGGCAGAACGCCAGAAATCATTTGCAAACAATAACTCGGGATATTTTTTCAATGCTTTGCCGACAAATCTAAAATATTTCTTGGGAGCATTCTTTGCGTATGCCCTTAGCATCTTACCGTAATAAAATTTCTCCGATCCCTTTTTCAATGATTGCAAATCCTGTATTTTTAAATGCGTTCCATCGCCAATCTTTATGTCTCCCGTATTGGAATCATTGTTAGTCTTTAATTCATCTAACATCCTATCAATGAATCCATTTCTAATGTTCATAGAACCTCTTTGAAATCTCTCTGTATTTTCAATATCAACAGACCGGCTACCGCTCTCGGTCAAATCTCTGTAGGCAAAAGTCACCTTATCTTCTTTTGCAATCCTCCCGTATTTAAGCAACTCCAGCCATACCGGCAAATCGGGAGTCACTAAATCAGATGCATCGCCAACAGAGGCGGGAAAGAATGACAAGTATTCCGTCTTAAAGCAAGCCGCACCTGCAACACACGGATTATTAGAAGTTAGCATAGACCTCATGGTTATCCCGGAATTTTTAAATTCAGGCAGATAGTGTGTTTCATAAGCAGCCGTAAGACGAATCCCGGAATGTTTATAAGGTTTTTGCTTTGCCATTGTAACAGCCTGAGAATAATCCACATCCGCTCCAACGCAAATATTATCAGAATAAACCATCTGATATTCGGAATTTTTCTCCAGAAAATTTACTTGGTCCTGCAACTTATATACATCTACAATAATGTCGTCTGCATCCAAAAAGGAGACATACTTGACGCCAAGATTAAGCGCCTGGCTTAAACACCAATAATAGTTAGGAACAAGCCCGATGTTTTTAGACGGACTGCAATCAACAATGAAAGGGATAAAGCCCTTTCCTTTAGTGCCTTGGACTGAACTGGCAAATGGAAATCTTTGCTTATATTTTTTGATGATATCCCTGCACTTGTCCTGACCACAATTTTCACTAACTATTATTACAAAAGGGAAATTAGTCCTCTGAGAAAGGGCTGACTCCAGACAATCTTCCAGATAGCTTTCTTTGTTATAAACCGTCGTGATTATAGCAGCAACAGGTGCATCCATTTATTTTTCCAATTTAGCTGATTTCCATATCTTTATAAGGTTCTTTACTTCATCGTATTCTTTGCGCGGAAACATTGCATAAATGCCCGCCATTATCAGAAGTCCCGTAAAGCTGCCAATAGCAACGGCCACAAGATTTGTGAGGGTTAGGCTATGCCATCCAAATTTAATTCTAAACAAGTAAACACATCCGGCGGTAATAAGTCCGATAATGCACGCAACAACCAGGGAAATAAAAAATGAAGGTATTATGTCCCCTGTCTGTCTCCACACGGAATACTTAAGGTATTTCCCTGAAAAATAAGCATTTACAAAGAACACAATTATAGAGACCGCAACCATTCCCCACAAAAGAATCTTTAGACCAAACTCCTTGTCATAAACATTGCAGCAAATTATTCCTATTGCAATTGATATTGCCAGCAATATCTTCTTATTTATCTCCAATGCAAGATACAGTTTCATTCTCCCTTTGATTTGAAGAATGTTCTGATTAAGAGCGTGAATTGGAAAGAATGCTCCCGCAAGGCAAATAATTTGAAGAATATAAGACGCAGGCAACCATTTCATTCCAATCAGCCCTACAACAAGAGGCTGTGAAACGGCTGACAGCCAAAATGCTATAAAGAACGATATCAGCATGGTGACCTTGATGGTACTCCTAAATGCATTCAACATTCTTTCATCGGAATCCTGTGTCTTGGAAAGGACAGGAAAACTTACTCTTTGAACAACCATCGTCAAATTATTGGACGTCACATTGCTAAACTGATCCGCTCTTGTATATTGTCCCAACTGACCGATAGAGAACGACTTGCCAACCACAGGATAGTAAATATTCTTAAAGATTGTATCCAGCAAACCGGTAATCATAACATTGGAACCGTAGGAAAAAAGTTCTTTAAAACTCTTCTTTGAAAATCTCCAATCAGGTTTCCATGTCCCTAACAGCCAAAGCATTATAGAATTTACAACTTGCTTTGAAACCTGCTGCCCTACAAGACTCCATACTCCGCATCCCGTCAGCGCCATCCAAATACCCACTATACCGCTTAAGAGGGAAGATGTAACCGTACACGCAGTAAGTCTTTTAAAATCAACACTTTTTACAATAAGAGCACGCTGAATGATAGAGACGGCATTGACAATAAGAATAAAACTAAGTACCCTTAGAAGCAATGTCAGCTGCGGCTCATTAAAGAAATTTGAAACCAGCGGGGCACAGGCAAAAAGAACAATAAAACAAATTATGCTTATCCCTAAATTTGTAATAAACGTGGTATTCAAATCCTCTTTGGTTGGCTCCGGCTTTCTAATTATTGCAGCGGAAAAACCATTATCTATCAATGATATAGAGATGGCAATAAATATTGTCAAATCGCCTATCAAACCGTACTGTTCAGGAGAAAGAATTCTGGCAAGAATAATCCCCACAACAAACGTAATACCCATAGAGGAAATATTCTCTATGAACCCCCATCTGGCTCCTGACACCGCCGTCTGTTTAAGATTATCACCCATTTAAGTTGCTCATTAAATACAATTAACAATCAGCAACACCATTTTTATCACGACAGGTATTACTTCATTGACTCTGCAGCCTTATTAAAGGTTGCAAGACCGCTTGTTGTAAGCGGGTGATTTAGAAGGCCTAATATAGCCTTCAAAGGACAAGTAGCTACATCCGCTCCGGCCTGTACAACCTGGATAATGTGGCGGGTATGTCTTATAGATGCTGCAAGTACCTGTGTTTTATACCCATAGGCACGATACATCTTTACAATATCAGCTACAAGACCAACGCCGTCCTCACTTATATCGTCCAGTCTTCCGATGAAAGGGCTCACAAAAGTGGCACCCGCTTTTGCAGCCAGAAGTGCCTGACCAAGAGAGAATACCAGCGTGCAATTAGTATCATAGCCGGACTTGGAAAAGTACTTTACCGCCTTGATTCCGTCTTCCGTGCAAGGAAGCTTGATGGTAATTTTTTCCGGACAAAGCTCATGAAGCGCAGTCCCCTCTTTAATCATCCCGGCAAAATCATTTGCAAAAACTTCCGCACTCACAGGGCCGTCAACTATCTTACAAATTTCTTTGTAATGATTATAAATTTGTTCTTGCCCTTTCACTCCCTCCTTTGCCATAAGGCTGGGATTTGTGGTTACTCCGTCAAGAATTCCAAGTGACTGGGCCTTAGCTATATCCTCAAGGTTTGCAGTATCAATAAAAAATTTCATGTAACTATATCTTTTATAAAAATTTATTTCAACAGTAATATCAGCGTGTACGGTTTACTTTCTGTTTCCGTACATCATCTTGTAATACTTCATATATGCTCCGCTGGTGCAATTATCAACCCAGTCTCTGTGTGTCATATACCATTTAACCGTCTTCTGAATTCCCTCGGGGAAAGCGGTTTCCGGCTTCCAGCCAAGCTCTTTCCTAAGTTTTGAAGAATCAATTGCATAACGCAAATCATGTCCCGCCCTGTCGGCGACATGAGAAATTAACTTTAATGAAGCTCCCGGCCTGCGCCCGAGTTCCTTGTCTACTATCTTGATAACCAGCTTAATCAGATCAATATTTTTCCACTCGTTAAAGCCTCCGATATTATATGTCTCACCCACGGTTCCTTTGTGGAAAATCAAATCTATTGCTTTTGCGTGGTCCTCTACATACAACCAGTCTCTCACATTCTTTCCTTCTCCGTAGACGGGAAGCGGCTTATTGTGCTCTATATTATTGATAAACAGAGGTATCAGTTTCTCGGGAAATTGATAGGGACCGTAGTTGTTGCTGCAGTTTGTGATAACCTCGGGAAGTCCGAAAGTATCATGAAACGCTCTCACAAAATGGTCTGAAGATGCCTTTGATGCGGAGTAAGGACTATGAGGATCATACTTGGTTTTCTCCGTGAACAGAGTTTTATCAAATTTTAAAGCCCCGTAAACTTCATCGGTGGATATATGATAAAATCTATGCAACTTACTCATTACCTCCTTGTTATCAAGGGTGCAGCCCCAATACTCTTTTGCAGCCTGCAGCAATGTCAGCGTACCAATCACATTTGTCTTTGCAAAGATAAACGGGTCCTTGATGCTCCTGTCAACATGGCTCTCTGCCGCAAGATGAATTATGCCTTCAACATTGTAGTTCTTAAGAGTCTCCTGCACAAGTTTAAAATCGCAGATGTCTCCCTTTACAAACGTGTAATTCTTATTTTTCTCTATATCCTTCAGATTCTCAAGGTTTCCCGCATAAGTCAGCTTGTCAAAATTAATGATGTGAACTTTGGGATATTTCTTCACAAACAATCTTACCACGCTGGAGCCAATGAATCCTGCTCCTCCGGTTATCATTATTGTTTTCATAAGGCAATGTTAATCAATTAAATATCTATTAATTACATTCTTGCACAGAACTTATTTTCTTATTATTCTTTACTCTCCGCTTTCTATTTTCCGCCAACATTTTTCTTTTCCGGAGACAGTAAATTTTTTATACAAACCTTCAGAGAATCACGCCAATACGGCACCTCAACTCCAAATGTATTTTTAATTTTTGTCTTGTCCAGAACAGAGAAGGAAGGTCTGTTTACCTTGCTTGGAAACTCGTCCGAATGACACGGATTAACCTTGCACCGTCTCTTTCCAAGTTCCCCTATTGCAACCGCAAAGTCATACCAGGAGCAAACGCCCTCGTTTGTGTAATTATATATTCCAGAATACTTTACAGCCTCTTCTGAAATTCCTAATTGAACTGCGCCCCTTCCTTTTTTAACTTCTTCCGTCGGGAGTTTCATTGCTATCTCATAGATTGCTTTTGCAAGGTCCGCGGCATAAGTCGGCGTACCGGTCTGGTCAAAAACAACTTTGATTTCTTTGTGAGTTGCCTGCAGATCCAGCATGGTCTTTACAAAATTGTGCCCGTATTCTGAATACAGCCATGCCGTTCTTATAATAAGATAATTACCTGCCGCTTTCTTTGACTTATCTCCAAGAATTTTTATAATATTTTTTTCTCCGTCCAGTTTTGTCTTTCCATAAACTCCGATTGGATTCTCCTCTGCATGCTCCTTGTAAGGCAGCACACTGCGACCTCCTCCAAAAACATAATCCGTAGAAACATGTATTAAAAAAGCACCGGCCTTCTTGCAAGCAACAGCAAGATTTTCAGGTGCTTTGCCATTCAAAAGTTCTGCCGTCTTAAAATCATCCTCCGCCTTCTCAACATTAGTATACGCAGCACAGTTAATCAAAATGTCAATATCATTATCCCCGACAAACTTTGTGACCGCAGCAAGATTGGTAATATCCAATTCCGCCACATCAGTAAAGAAAAAGCACGCATCTCTAGGGTTTGCCAGCATTGCAAGAGAAGTGCCCAGTTGTCCGTTTGCTCCGGTTACCAAAATATTCTTAAGTTTCTTTATATCACTCATTTTAAAATAATTAGCACATGCGATATTATAAATTATTCAAAAAAAACATTTTTGGCGGGTGTTAAAAAATAATTCCGTTTGCACTTGCATACTCCTTCAAAGACTGTCGAGATATATCTTTTGCGCTCAATATCACATCTTTAGGATTCAGCTTCCAGTCAATATTTATATCGGGGTCATTCCACTGAATACCGCCCTCCGATTCATGATTAAACAGGCTGCTGCACTTGTACTGGAACATCGCCTCCTCGCTCAGAACGGAAAAACCGTGCGCAAATCCCTCAGGCATATAGAATTGCAGCCGGTTCTCCGCAGACAATTCAACTGAAACATATTTGCCGAAAGTTTTTGAATCAGGTCTCAAGTCCACAGCTACATCCAAAACCGTCCCGATTACAACTCTCACAAGCTTTGCCTGAGCGTACGGAGGAGTCTGAAAATGAAGACCTCTCACAACTCCGTAACAACTTTTGCTCTGATTGTCCTGAACAAAATCAGGAGCTCCCGGAATCAAACTGTTAAATCTTTCTTTATTGTAACTCTCAAAAAAATAACCCCTTGAATCACCATAAATATCAGGTTTTAAGATATATACACCTTCTATTTCAGTCTCTTTAATTTCCATAATCCCGACAGATTTTCCTTATTTTTCATTTAGCTCAATCTCAAAGGCATTGCCGTTTGCAAGGTCCATCAGATATTTACCGTAATCATTTTTAATCATTGGCTTTGCAATTCTCTTCAATTCTTCAGCTGATATCCAGCCGTTTGAGAATGCTATTCCCTCCAGACAGGCAATCTTCAAACCCTGTCTCTGCTCAAGCACCTGTACAAAGTTTGTCGCCTGGCTAAGAGAATCGTGAGTACCGGTATCAAGCCATGCAAATCCGCGCCCGAGCAGTCTCACTTTTAATGCACCTCTGTCCAGATATACCTGATTTACAGAGGTTATCTCCAGTTCACCGCGAGCAGAAGGTTTAACATGTTCCGCAATATCCACAACGCTGTTAGGGTAAAAATACAATCCCACAACGGCATAATTTGACTTTGGATTCTTGGGTTTCTCCTCTATGCTCAACACGTTGCCGCCCTTATCAAACTCTGCAACTCCGTATCTCTCAGGATCATTCACATAATAGCCAAAAACGGTGGCCTTTCCTTTTGCCGTTTTCTCAACAGCTCCCGACAGCATCTTTGTAAAGTTGCTGCCATAAAATATATTATCCCCGAGCACCAGACAAACTGAATCATTGCCAATAAATTTCTTCCCTATGATAAAAGCCTGTGCTAAACCGTCGGGAGAAGGCTGGACTTCATAAGAGAAGTTAACTCCGTAATCCTCACCACTTCCCAGCAGCCTCTTGAACCCGGGCATATCCTCTGGCGTAGAGATTATTAAAATATCCCTTATCCCCGCCAGCATTAATACTGAAATCGGATAATACACCATCGGCTTATCATAAATAGGCAGAAGCTGCTTGCTCACTCCCTTTGTAATGGGATACAGCCGCGTGCCTGATCCGCCCGCCAAAACAATACCTTTCATAACATTTCCTCTATAACTGCCCAAAGTTACTCAAATTAATATTTTTCCGTAGCCAGATTGCAAAAAACCTGTCATAAATGTAATAAACGCCCTGT
>DAIRSJ010000062.1:3200-8963 GCA_036804445.1 Candidatus Egerieousia sp. | reverse complement strand
TTAACTCGGCTGCAATGTGAGAAGTAAGTGCATATTTGGCACCAATTGAAGCTCCAAAATCAAATTTCTTAACATAGTCATTCAGATTGTCTTTAACATAACTCTCAATCATAGATTTTCCTGCGCTTCCCTCTAGTGCGGCTAAAATTGCCTGACCGCCGATTGTCATTGAAATAGCATTGGCGGCTGATATCGTTTGCGTGCCGGTTGTTGTTCTTGTGTCAACAACTATGCCGCCGGCCGTTGTTGTTGCCGTTCCGGAGTAGGCCACATTTAAAGTGATATTATCAATTACATCCTTTACATCCCCGCTAAAGCCGGATCCAAGTTTAAAATTATTGCTGACTCTGTAACTAAAATAGGGCCCGGCCATTACGCTCAAACCTGCTATTGGCTTGTAAGTGAACATAACTGGCATCTCTATCTTGCCAAAATTCCATGTTGACTTTGCCGTTATCTTATTAAAGTTATGAGAAGCAGTAAGGCCTGTTGCCGTAATATTAGAAACTGTAGTAACTGTTCCGTCTGCATTGTTAATAGTTTGGTTTGGAAATGTCATGCCGGATGTAGGCAGACCGGAGAATGCTGCAAACATTGCATCCAGAGAACTTTTATCAAGTGTTGCATTCATTTTTGTTCCCTCTTGGGTGTACTCAACTTCTGCCTGCAAACCCATTTGGTCATTGAAATTGTAAGTACTAACAATCCCTAAGTAGAAACCCGCTTTTCTGTTGTTGTTTGCATTAATATTTATTGTACCAAGCAACATGTTAATGTCATCAGTATTTGCAGTAGAGGCATTTCCACCTGCAGTAACTCCATAGTGGAAGTCTTGTGCGCTTACTGAGCGGCCGGCAAAAATAGCAAGAGCGGCAATTGCGATTGTTAAAATTTTCTTCATCTATTCTTGCTCTAAAAATTATAATCTTTTATTATACGGCTCAAGGTTAAAAACCGCATCACTAATTTACTTTCCGGTGTAATTACGCGGAGCAATGGCCAGTAATTCTTTCTTAACCGCCTCTGAAACATTCAGATTGTTAACAAATTGTCTAATGCTCTCCTTGGAAATTTTTGTATTGACTCTTGTCAATTCTTTTAAAGCTTCATAAGGATGCGGATAACCCTCACGCCTTAAAATAGTTTGAATGCCCTCCGATACTACCGCCCAATTATTATCCAAATCTCTCTCTATGACGTTGTCATTAAGAATAAGTTTGCCCAGGCCTTTTTTCAAAGATTTGAATGCAATGATTGAGTGTGCAATTGGTACCCCGATATTTCTTAGAACGGTGGAATCAGTTAAGTCTCTTTGCATTCTGGATATAGGAAGCTTCATGGCAAGGTGAGTAAATATGGCGTTAGCCATTCCAAAGTTTCCCTCTGCATTTTCAAAATCTATAGGATTTACCTTGTGCGGCATCGCAGATGAACCAACTTCTCCGGCCTTAATTTTCTGCTTAAAATATTCCATTGAAATATATGTCCACATGTCTCTGCACAAGTCAATCAGTATTGTATTGATTCTCCTGAGATTGTCAAATAAAGCTGCAAGGTCATCATAATGCTCTATTTGAGTTGTAGGATATGAGCGTTTCAGACCAAATGTCTTTGCCTGAAAATCTTTTGCAAATTTGTTCCAGTCAATTTTAGGATATGCCAGAAAATGTGCATTAAAGTTTCCTGTCGCACCGCCAAATTTTGAACAATATGGAACCGTTTTCAGCAACCTTTTTTGCTCATCTATTCTGCTGACAAAAACTTCTATCTCTTTTCCGAGGCGGGTAGGGGATGCAGGCTGTCCGTGGGTATGGGCAAGCATGGGAACATCTTTCCACTCTTTTGCATAATCCTTAAGTATATTTTCAACTTCTTCAAAAGCAGGCATATATGCGGCCGATATACCCTCTTTAAGACTTAAAGGGGTTGCCGTGTTATTAATATCTTGAGAAGTAAGCCCAAAATGGACAAACTCCTGATACTTCTCAATCTTTAATTTTTTAAACTCATCTTTAATGTAATACTCGACAGCTTTTACATCATGGTTTGTAATCTTTTCAATATCCTTAACCTTTGCGGCCTCCTGTGGAGTAAAGTTTCTATATAAATCTTTAAGTTTCTCAAAATCACCGTGTTTAAAGTCTTTGAGCTGAGGCAGAGGAATATTGCAGAGAGAAATGAAATACTCTATTTCAACTCTTACCCTGTACTTTATCAGTGCATATTCAGAAAAATATTCGCTTAAAATTTCAACTTTATTTCTGTACCGTCCGTCAATAGGGGACACAGCTGTTAGCGCCGTAGTGTTAATTGCCATTTTTTGAATTATTTACGCGGAAAGGATTCCGCTTTGACTCTGCAAATTTACTTATTTTCTAAATTCTTATATAATTTAATGCACTGCACTGCTTCCTTAACATCATGTACCCTTAATATATCCGCACCAAGGTGTAGAGCAACCATATTCAAAGCGCATGTCGCGGGCAAAGCCTCTTCCGGCGTAATACCCAATGGTTTCCATATCATGGATTTACGTGAAACGCCCACCAATACTTTATGTCCCAGTTTCTTAATCTCTTTCAGATTTTGAAGCAGGATATAATTTTGCTCAACCGTTTTGGCAAATCCGAATCCCGGATCAATTATAAAATCGGCAATTCCGGCGGATACGGCTTTTTTCTCAAAGTTTTTAAAGCAGCTGATAACTTCATTGACAACCCCGTTTGGATAAGCGGTCAAAGAGTTCATTGTATCCGGCGTTCCGCGCATGTGCATTGCAATATATGGAAGCTTAAGTTTAGCAACTGTCTTAAGCATTTGAGAATCAGCTTCTCCTGCATATATGTCATTTACAGTAAACTCTCCGATTATGTCATAAACTCTGCGTACAATTTCCGAGCGGAATGTATCAATTGACAATATATCTCTAAATCCCCCGTTATCCTTATGTCTTCTATACAACTCATTTAGCGGTTCTTTCAGATAGGCCCATTCTTGTTCCAATGTCACCGGCGTACTTCCCGGACGGGTTGAGCATGCGCCGATGTCTATCATCTTTGCGCCGTCATTAAGCATTTTTTCATACTGGCAGGAAACATCTTCCGGAGATGTATGTCTGCTGGAGGCATAAAAAGACTCCCTGTTTATGTTAATAATACCCATCGCGATGGGCGTATTTTCCTTCATATTTTCTAACTTTGTAAACACAAAGATAACAAGAGACGGCTTAATATTATCAGCCGCATTAAAAGCAGACAATGTTAATAGTTTTAGAAGGATTGGACGGTGCAGGAAAAAGCACTCAGATTAAGATGCTTAAGAGTTATATTCTTAGTAAGAATATGAAACTTAAGTATTTGCATTTTCCGCGCTATGATGCACCCGTATGGGGAGAGCTGATTGCAAAATTTTTAAGGGGAGATTTTGGCACTATTTATCAGGTACACCCGCAGCTTGTGGCCTTGCTTTATGCTTTGGACAGGGCGGATGCAGGTGATGTCATAAAAGCTTGGATGCAAGCTGATTGCTGTGTTCTTCTAGATAGATATGTCTATTCTAATATAGCCTATCAATGTTCAAAGCTAAAGAAAGAGGATGAGAAGCTGGCGTTGAGAGAGTGGATACTTAAGCTTGAGTATGAACATTATAAAATTCCAAGACCGGATGTTAATATTTTCCTGGATGTGCCAATAAATTTTGTGGATGCAAAACTTAAAGCAGATAGAAATGGCGGAGACAGAGATTACTTGCACGGCAAGCAGGACATTCATGAGGAAAATATAGATTTTCAAAAGGGAGTAAGGGAAATTTATCTAAGGGAAACCGGAGAAGATAAGGATTTTACAAGGGTGGATTGTTCAGGGGCTGACGGATTAATGTTGCCGTCGGATGCTATTTTTGAGAAGATAAAAAAGGTATTAAGGTTTTAAACTGTTGGGATAAATGAAATTTTTAAGAGCCGTATGCAGGGTCATTGTTGGCATTGTGTTTATTGTCTCCGGTTTTCTGAAGGCGGTAGACCCTGTCGGCACAGCTCTTAAGATCAATGAGTATGCATCTGCCTACCAAATTGGAAGCATCGGACGCATTGCTGTTTTTGCCGGGATACTGCTATGCACTTTTGAGTTCCTGATAGGAGTGAGTGTGTTGAAGGGAATAAAATTTAAATTTTTCTCTTGGGCAGCTCTTTGCTTTTCATCCGTATTTCTGATAGTTACGTTTTTATCTGCTCAATTTGGATTGGTTAATGACTGCGGGTGTTTTGGGGATGCGGTTCATTTGACGGCATGGCAGACATTTTATAAAAATCTGGTGCTTGTCCCGTGCTGTATTCTGCTTGTTGTACAGCGCAAAAAATTTCTTCCTATTGCAAATAATTTTTGGGAGATAGTTTACATATCGGGATATTCATTGTTCATCATCATAAATTCAGCTTATTCTTTAAAACACCTGCCTCAAGCGGATTTTACAGATTTCAGAGCCGGTACTGACCTGGTTGCCGGAAATGCAGAAGCGTCTGATTTAAAGTATAATACTGTTTTTATATACTCTAAGAACGGCAAGGCGGTAAAGTTTGATATTAATCATCTTCCTGATAGCACATGGCAATATGTAACATCAAAAACAACCCTCGTAAAAGGGAGTGAGAAAGATGCTGCCGGCATGACCCTAACGCTTAAAGATGAGAAGGGGAATTATGTGACGGATTCCGTGCTAAAGACAAGAAGCGCTGTAGTTATCATGTCTGTTTATAACAAGGGTGTAATAAATCTGACTGATTTAGGGAAGCTTAAAAATCTTGGGGACTCTCTAAATTACGGAAGGCACAGGGCTGATTTTTACTTGGTTAGCGGATTGTCTCCGGAGCAGACACACAGAATGCTGGAACCAATTAAGGCATCAGTGGCAGAGGAAAATCAGTCAAATATTTTTGAAAACTCCGGCAATGACAGAGGATTTCCGTTTAAGATTTTGTATACGGATTACAAAACCGCTATAACATTTAACAGGTCTAACGGAGGTGTTACCTATGTTAAAGAGGGTGAGGTAATTCAAAAGTGGAGCATATCTGATGTAACAAACACAAAAGTAATTTCCGCGTTAAAGAAAAATTCAGATATGATTGCCGCCAACGCGCAGATACATTCACAATTGTTTCTGGAGATATCTCTCGTTATAATTCTTTGTATGGTGGTGATACTAAGATTTATATCAAAGACTCTTTATAAGACGGTAAAGACCGGCATGGATATTTTAGAGTAATAGCTTTCTCTGCAAACAGAGGTTATGACTTTTTCAGATGTCTTATTATTCCGCGGAATGCTGCTGCTGCAAAAAGACAGGGCATTACAAAAATAGAATTGATGGAATTTTTTAACGCGTAGAATTTCAAATCTTGTCCAAAGTCTTTTAAATCAATGCTCTTAAAGATTGGAATATTTCTTAGTCTAATATCCGCTCTGTAATCGTTGTTTACATTGTGCTCATGCACAATCTCCATCCAGTAGGGTTTGCCGTTATCTGTAATATCGTGATTTGCAAACATTTTCCTTATACTTGTATGAGAGAATCCCTTTATAGTTTTAAAATCATCCGGTTTTTCGCATAAAGTCTGGAAATGATTGTGTGGATACAACATGCTTATAATCATATTTTTACGTGTAAAATACTGGAGCCCGTACATGCAATTATAAAGCCCGGTTACAGCTGACATATCTTTTTTCATCTGATTCTCGACAGCTTCTCTCACTCTCTCAAGCATGT
>DAIRSJ010000062.1:0-3100 GCA_036804445.1 Candidatus Egerieousia sp. | reverse complement strand
GACATATCTTTTTTCATCTGATTCTCGACAGCTTCTCTCACTCTCTCAAGCATGTCGCAGCGTATGGCATCATCGTTATCAATATTGGTTGTGATTATGAATGTCTCATTACCGTTAAGGTGCTGCTGTACAATTTGATGCATGGTGCGTTCCTTGTCCGCTGTCTGTTCTTCAGATAGAAAAACCGGGGTGAACTGTCGTGAGCTTTCACCATATTTTTTAATTTTTTCCAGATATTTTCCGGGGGTGTTTTTATCAAACAGACACAGCCAGATGAAATTTTTCAGTGTCTGCTGCTGCATAGAAGGCAGGCAGTATTTTTCAAACAGACGGAATCTCCCGTCCAGCCAGCTTTCAGTTCTAGTTGAGTTGTGCCCTTTATCCTCCTTCCACAATTTCAAGTTGAAGAAGGTTATTGCAAACTGCTTAATGTGTGCCATTTATAGAGTTCTCTTGGTTTCCTCTATCTTATATGCCTCAATAACATCTCCCTCTTTAATGTCATTGAAGTTCTCAATACCAAGACCGCAATCGTATCCGGCCAGAACTTCTTTTGTATCGTCCTTTCCTCTCTTAAGAGAAGCAAGCAATCCGGTATGAACAACAATTCCGTCTCTGATTAATCTAATTTTGGCAGTTCTTGCCAGTTTGCCCTCTTTAACCATACAACCTGCAATTGTTCCAACCTTTGAAATCTTAAACGTTTGTCTAACCTCGCAAGTGGCTGTGATAACTTCTTTTTGTACAGGGGCAAGCATACCCTCAATACCGCTTTTGACCTCATTGATTGCATCATAAATAACTGAATACAAGCGTATTTCTATGCCTTCCTTCTCTGCTATTCTTCTTGCATTGGAAGAAGGTCTAACCTGAAATCCAATTATGATTGCGTTAGATGCTTCTGCCAAAAGCACATCGGATTCTGAAATTTCTCCGACGGCCTTGTGAATTACATTAACGTGAATCTCCTCATTTGAAAGTTTAATCAAAGAGTCGGACATTGCCTCAATTGAGCCGTCCACATCACCCTTGACAATAATATTAAGTTCCTTGAAGTTGCCTATTGCAATTCTTCTTCCAATTTCCTCCAATGTGATGTGCTTCTGTGTTCTAATTCCCTGAATTCTAATTAACTGTTCTCTCTTATTTGCTAAATCTCTTGCTTCTCTTTCACTGTCAAAAATATTGAATGAATCTCCGGCTTGGGGTGCACCATTTAATCCAAGAACAGAAACCGGTACGGATGGTCCCGCCTCTGAAATTTTCTGTCCGCGCTCGTTAAACATAGCCTTGATTTTTCCGGTAAAGCATCCGCTCAACATAATATCTCCGGTATGAAGCGTGCCTCCCTGAATCAGCAAAGTTGCAAGGTAGCCTCTTCCCTTGTCAAGAGAAGATTCAATAACCGTACCTACTGCTTTTTTATTTGGATTTGCTTTAAGTTCAAGTAAATCGGCCTCCAGCAAAACTTTTTCCAGCAGCTCATGTACTCCCGTTCCCTTCTTGGCCGATATCTCCTGACACTGATATTTTCCTCCCCAGTCTTCAACCAGAATATCCATCTGGGAAAGCTGCTCTTTGATTTTGTCGGCTTGAGCTCCCGGTTTATCTATCTTATTGATAGCAAATATCATAGGAACTCCGGCCGCCTGTGCGTGATTTATTGCCTCAATAGTTTGAGGCATCACGGCATCGTCAGCTGCAACAATAATTATTGCAAGGTCGGTCATTTTTGCTCCGCGAGCTCTCATGGCTGTAAAAGCCTCATGGCCCGGAGTATCCAGGAATGTTATTCTTCTTCCGCTATCCAATTTTACATTATACGCTCCAATGTGCTGGGTGATTCCTCCCGCCTCACCGGCAATAACATTTGATTGTCTAATATAGTCAAGTAAAGAAGTTTTACCATGGTCAACGTGTCCCATTACAGTAACAATAGGGGCCCTTGGCTGTAAGTCTTCCTGCTTGTCCTCTTCATTTTCCTCTTTGATTTTCTCCTGAATATCGGCCGTTACAAATTCAACTTTGTATCCAAACTCTTCCGCTACAAGCGTAAGTGCGTCTGCATCAAGTCTCTGGTTAATAGATACCAACAGGCCAAGATTCATACATGCCTCAATGACTTTGGTAACGGGTTGTGCAATCATCACGGACAAGTCATTAACAGTCACAAATTCAGTAACTTTCAGAACTTTGCTGACTTTCTCTTTTTGCTCAACATCTTCCTCCATCTTCTCTGCAAACATCTCTCTCTTCTCTTTCCTGTACTTAGAACCCTTAGTCTTTCCCTTCCCCTCTATCATCCTCTGGTAAGTCTCCTTGATTTGTCTTTGTACGGCATCTTCATCAACGTCATTTCTTATCGGCTTAAACTTATCGCGGAACTTGTTGCCTCCTTTGCCGCCGTCCTTGCCGTTCTGCCTCTGTCCCTGGTCTTTAGGGCGATTTGTTCCAACCTCTTTTGTTAAATCGACTTTCTCCCTTGCGTGATTATGAATTCTCTCTCTCTTGCCTCTTTTATCTGGGAAAGGCTTTTTCTTCTCAAACTTGGAAAGATCAATGCTGCCTTTAACTTCAGGTCCGGACAGTGTCTCAACTCTTGTTGCTATAAATTCAACTTCTGGCTTTTTAGGTTCCTCTTTAACAAACTCTTTAACCGGTGTTTTGCTCTTTTCCTTTACGGCTTGTCTATTGCTATCGGCCTCTCTTGTAACGGGTTTTTGCTCAGTAACGGGTTTTTGCTCACTCCTGACATCTGCTTTAGGAGCCGGTTTTGCAATCGGAACAACTTCCGGCTGTTTAATTGCAACAGGTTTTTCAACTTCCGGTTTAACCGGGTTTACAACAACCTTTTCTTTTTCTATCTCTGTCTCCTTCTCCTTCTCTGTTTCTGTCTTTTTCTCAGGTGCAGATTTTACAACTTCTTTAACTTCTTCTTTTTTTACAACGGGCGGTGCAACCGGCTCTTCTCTCTTCTCAGTACCTTTCTCTTCCGCAGGCTGCTTATCAACAGGCTCTTCCTTAATTGTTTTCTGCTTTCCTTCAGATAAATCAATCTTGCCTAAAACTTTAGGAGGCTTTACCGCATCTACAGTGGTTT
>DAIRSJ010000061.1:0-8980 GCA_036804445.1 Candidatus Egerieousia sp. | reverse complement strand
TAATGATAATTGCAGAAAACGGAATTGAACTATTTGCGATTAATGCACTGTCGGGAGTTATTGCATTGCTTTCATTTACACTATATTCCAGAGGCTGGATGCAGTTTGTAAATTCTCTGTTTGTTTTTACGGGACTTACTATCCTTCATATCGGATTTTCAATGCTCTCAAACGGCACCCTTGTTGAGTCTGATGCCACAATAATTTTTTATCTGTTTTTGAATGCTTTGCTTACGGTTGCCGCATATCCGTTTGTATTCTTGTTTGAGAAGTTGTTTTATATGGTTTCAGTCTCTACGCTTAGAGATTTGTCAGATACTAATAATAACTTAATGAGGGAGCTGCAGCGTAAAGCTCCCGGAACATTTCAGCATTCTCTGCAGGTTGCAAATCTTGCAGAAAGGGCGGTTTCTGCAATTGGGGGAGATGTACGCCTTGTAAGAGTAGGAGCCATGTATCACGATATTGGTAAAATGCTTAATCCTCAGGCTTTTATAGAGAATCAGGCACCGGGCATAAATTATTATGGC
The DNA here is from genome assembly GCA_036804445.1 of Candidatus Egerieousia sp. Classification (GTDB taxonomy): domain Bacteria; phylum Bacteroidota; class Bacteroidia; order Bacteroidales; family UBA932; genus Egerieousia. Next base: position 8,450 of record DAIRSJ010000061.1, on the reverse strand, counting down.
GGTCTTACTCCGCAGGAGAGCGCAGCGGAGATAATCAAACATGTGGAAAACGGGGTTGCGCTTGCAAAGAAATTTCATTTGCCAAAGGAGGTCATAGATTATATAGCCTCCCATCACGGGCACTCTATGACGGGATATTTTTATAATGTTTATTGCAACAACGGCGGAGATCCAAATAATACCGCGCCTTTCACATATAACGGAACATTACCCGTAACACGTGAGGAAGTTGTTGTAATGATGGCTGATGCAGTTGAGGCGGCAGCCAGAACATTGAAAGATTTCTCTGTCAAAAGCATATCCGTCCTTGTTGATGAAGTGTTAAGTCACAGACTTTCCTTTTCTCAACTGGCAAAAGCGGAGATTTCATACAGAGAGATAAACATTACTACGATGGTGTTTAAGAGACAGTTACAAGATATGTATCATGCAAGGATAGTATATCCAAAGAGAAATCAGAGTTAGAGGGAATTTGTTTTTTTATAAAAATTAATGGAAAGTAGTTTAAAGGAGTTTGCCCGGATTATTGGCATAGATGATTTTAGCGAATCGTCCGGGAGGTTGAAAGAGTTTTTGGAAGAAGTATCAATGCCGCGTGCGAACGGCATAGAAAGAATGAAGATTCTCCCTGTTGTCAGGCAGTTTTCAAAGTGGTTTCCGGCCAAGTCAAAGGGATATCCGCGCTGTCAGGAGATTGTTCAGGCAAAGCCGGATGCTTCCGTCTTTGAGGGGATTAAAAGCGCTGTTGTAACCGCAAAGACTTCCCTTAGAAAAAATACGGGAAGTGAACAGGAGGAGCAGGAAGATTTAGTGGAAATGTTGTCTTTGGATTTTAAAGGGAAAGAGAGTATTGAGATACGCTGGCCGTCTTATTCCCGTATCAGAGATGCGTTTTATGAGTCAATTGATAGTCAGTTTGACATGGCTGTTTCTATTGGAGATACATTATGCGATCTTGTGGGAAGTATTGATTTTCCTGTTGGAATTTCTCCTTGGTTTGTTGCTGGATTTTTAAAGAACAAGGGCATTGAAATGGCTAATTGCCTGACGGAGAATCTTGCCGTTCCGGCCGAAAGTGATTTTGTTTTGGGTGGCTATATTGACAGGAATGAATTCAAGAAGAGCGGGGCCCTGTATCCCGTAATGCATATAACCGGAATTTCCGGTAAGAAGGATGCGGCCGTTCCAAAGTTTTTTGACAAAATCGCTCCAGATGCCGACAGTGAGTTAAGAGAGCTGGAGATTAATAAAAACAGATGTATTGAACAGATAATCCTTAATATCCTTAGAATTACGGTATGTTCTGAAATTGAAGATATTGCCTTTGCCGATGGAGGTTTGTGCAAAGATGTTGTAATAGTTAAACTGTCGGGATCTAATTATAGGGGGAAAGCATTGAGGATTGCTCATGCTTTATGGGGTTCCTCTATGTTTAAGCTTAATAAGGTTTTTGTGGTTGTAAGAGAATATCCGGAAACTTTTGGTAAGAAATTAAATATTCGCAATGCGGAGGAGGTTGAGAAACAAATATTGGAAAATTACATTCCGCGCGCAAATACCTATTTTACCAGAGGACTTATAGATGAGAGAGATACATCTGCCCCCCAGAAAGGATTAGGAGGCAAGATGTGTATTGACGCGATGGGGGCGGTAAGTGCTTTGCCTGCTGATAATGAAGAGGCTGATTTGTCAAAAATTTCTTGCAAAAGCAATCTGATTTCTTACGTAAGCCTTGGAGAAAATATTCCAAAAAACAGTGCAATTGTTATTGTTGTTGATAACAAAGAGAGAGACTCCTCTCTTGTGTGCGCAGCGGCAAAGGCAGATGCAATAGCCGATACATCGTTTGTCGGGGAGGGACTAATGGCTTCTCTTGTCATAAAAGCGTAGTTTTACTCTTTTATAGCTCCTTTTTTACGCATTTTTAATTTTTTTTTACGCATTTTTAATTTTTTTTTACGCATTTATGCTTATGGGTAGTTGCCCTGCTTTAATTTTACATTAAAATTAATTAAAGTATTACCCATATGAAAACCAGATTTATGATAACTGTGTGTTTAACAGTTGTTTGTGCTGTTTCAACTAATGTGAGCGCTCAGATTAAAACAGAGAAAACGGGCACCACCAACAATCTTAAGTGGACAATTCGATACCCCGGTTTCTGCAATTTAGCGTCTTCTAATGAGAAGATTGCGGAGGAAATAAAAGATTTGCTGAAAAAAAGGCAAAAACAGTATTACGCTACCGCCCTTTACAAAAATATTGATGATGTGTTTGTTACGGACTCAAGTGTTTATGTGACAACTGAAACTGTCGTGAGCCGTAATGATACAACTGTTAATCTGGTCAGGGCCGATAAAGAGATTAATTTGTACACAAAGAAGTGGGATGATGACAATACGCTTTATATCTATTTGGCTGATGCTCCTTTGATTTATATGTCTTGGAACGAGGAAGGGAAAGTTTTGTGCAATATGCTGTATACCTTGCAGTATAGAATGAATCAAAAATATTTTGACAGGGAGCTGAGGCGTCTTAAAGATTTAAAAGAGCGTGAAGCCGGCAAGACGCAAACGGTAGAGGAAAATCAACGAAGGTATATTGTCCAGGCGAGTGCCGCAACAAATCAGCAGCTTTATTCAAAGGCGATAGATTATTTTAGCAGGGCGGTGAGCATTAATCCGCTCTCCTATCCCGTTGCCTACTATAACATGGCATTGTTAAATTCCCAAATTGAGCTTTTTGCAACGGCAATAATGAATATGAAGAAATACCTTCTTCTTGCCCCTGATGCCCCCGATGCAAGAGTGGCTCAAGACAAAATTTACGAGTGGGAGGCAAATTTCCAGCAGTAGCAGACTTGTTATAGATGGAGATCTATTAGTGGCAGCCGAATAATTTTAGTAGAGAGTAATAACCGTTTCATGTATTAATGAGTATGAAAAATATTAATATCATTTTTATCCTGTTGCCGGTGGTTATGGCGGCGGCATTCCCAGTGGCGGCTTTTGCCCAAGCCGGGATAACTAACGGGGAGCCAATAGTAATAAAGGCTGCTACCGGTTTTGATTTCGGTACCGGCTCCTCTACAAGTGCAATAAAGCAATTGGAACAGATGACGGGCAAGACTATTACAAAAACGGTTGCCGCACAGTCTTTTGTAAAAAATGTTTCTGTTGCCAAACCTGTTGTAATGAGCACACAGCAAATGGTTGGGATGCAGCTTGCAAGCGGACTTGTTTCTGCTCTTTTCAGCTTTTTGCTAAGTGATAACTCTAGCAACTCGCAGGCTGAGGCGCAAAAAGCGGCATGGCTCGCAGAGCAGGCAGCAAAAGAGAAACGTTATAACGATTCCGTTGCGCAAGTAAAATATGTAAAATTGATGAGCGAGTATAAAACAATGGAAAACTCTGGTTCTGTGCAATTTAAACAGCTTTCCAGCGCTAATCTGCAATTAAAGCCATTATCTTCCGGAGCACCTCTCACTCAAGATGAGATGCTAAGAAAGAAGATAATAAACAGCGGAGCAAGTGTGACTTGGGACTATAATTCGTGGGCTCAGTTATCACCGGAAGATAAAAAACTCAACGAGCCTGTTTATGTACCGGAACCTAACGGGCCGGACGAATTTATGGATAAAATAATTGAGAAAGTTGACGGGTTTGAGGGGGGAAAAGTTGCCGCAATTACCGGACGCCTGATTAAGAATATAAAGAATGAAACCATGTCATACGTACAAGATGCCTCGGATGCAGTTATTAGCGGGAACGTCGCAAGAATGGAAGAGTCCGGAAATTTTGAGCTTAAAAAATTAGCTTTCAATGCAATGCGCAAAACTAGCAAAGAAACTACATTGGCCTTTCTCGGTTCTGAAAAAGATGATTTTGTTGATGATATTAAAGATAAAAACTTTGAAATTATCCAGGGGTTTGGAGTTAAAATGTTGGACAAATATAACATTTACGGTCATGTAAGCGATGCATGGAAAGTTCCTTTGAGAAAATATTAACATACTGTATAATGAGAATTTTATATGAAGAATAAAATATATTTTTTGCTTCTTGTTTTCTTGTTGTTTCCACTGTCCGAGACAGTGGCGCAGCATAACAACAATCTCAGGTATGAAGTAATGTTAAGCAGTTCTATGTCAGATTCTCTTGATAATATGCATTTTATTGGCTGTATTGATATATCTCCCGACAGGCTTATTACATTGGCCACTCGGGAAAGAATTTATTTGCTTGGATGGGGAGGGATGACTACATATGGCAATAAAGCCGATGAGCCGATTTTTTCATTTGCATATACTTCCGACAGTTTGTTGATGGTCGTCAAGGGAAAATCTTTATGCTATATAGACTCTTCCGGCATTTTCAAAGAACTTATAAAGTTGCCAAATCCGGACATGGGGATATCTTCCGGCAAGCGTGTTGTTTATCTTTATGACAGGAACAAGGCAGACAACCGCTATCATCTATATGCTTATGCAAAAGGCGGAATTTATAAGAACATTCTTGTATCTCCCAAGCCGATTATGTCAGTTGTAGAAATGGGTGATTCGCTTTATGTTGCTGCAGGCAGCAGCATATTCTCTCTCTCTCCAGGCAGCGGGAAGATGAATCTTTGCGCCGGATTGCAGAAGGATAACGTGATTCTGTCAATAACGCCCGACATATACAACGATGTATTATACTTTTCTCTTAAGGATTCGATTTTTGCAATTAGGAATAATACTGTCTATAATGTTACGGGAGATTTTGGCGGAGGACTGACAAAATGCTTTGGACACGGAATTGTAATATATAATCCTGATACAAAAGATATTATAAGAATAGTAAATAAAGAAGGCTCAGCTATCTTTTAGTCTGTTTTGTTAAGAATTGTTTGTCCTATAACGGTTGCGGAATTCTTTTGGAGTGCAGCCGTTTTTCTTTTTAAAGTATGATGTAAAAGTTGACAAATTGTTAAATCCGCTTTTTTGAGAAATTTCAACGATTTTATCATTACAGTTGGTTAGCATATCCTCCGCGTACTTAAGCCTGTAGCTGTTTACGTAATCATAAAATGTTGTATGCAATTTTTTATTCAGGTATATGGATAAATATGTGCGGTTAGTGCCAACCCTCATTGCAACATCCTGCATTGTCAAATTTTGATTTAAAAACAATCCCTCTTTTTCAAAACAATTCTGCAAATTCATATTCCATCCTGCAGAGACAGTAGCAGTCATTTTTGTAATCATTTTCTGCGCTTCCTCTTTTAATGACGCCTCCGAAGGCACAAAAACAGCTTCCGGAGACCATTTCGGACGTTCCAGCCTCTCCGTCATGTAGATTATGTATATCCACATTAAGGCGCAGTATGCGTAGTATAAGTAAAACAGCAGGCATGAAACATTTGTGTATGTAAAAATACAAAATACCAGAGTGAGTGCAAGCAGTATCACGACATTTCTAAGCCACTTAACATTAATATTCTCCTGGTAAGAGTAGTTATTTACTATTGCCAGTTCATATCTCTTTATACCTTTAAGAATTTTTGGAATAACAATGATACCGTAAGCTACCGGAAATGCCAGGCCGCAGAAAAAAACAAATCTGAAACCGGTTGCCGCATATATGATTGGCCATATTATGAATGGAAGCACATGTCGCAAGAAGATTTTAAGAGTGATGTATTTTTTGTACAGCATTGTGAGAACAAATAGGGCGCACAGCGGAATGACCGCCAAATCAGAAAGCATGTAAATATTTCTTATCCGTATTTCAGTAAACCATCCAAATTGCTGTGATATTGCATCTTTAAATAATTCCATTCCCCAGACAAACAGTATGGCGCTGAGCAAATACTTATATGTCAGCTTTTTCTTGTTGATAATCAGACAATAAACACCTGCCGTAATATAGAAGGCAAAGAGGCTGCTCCTTACCATTTCCATTATTATTGTGTTATCGTGGGTCATAGGCTTTATGCCGGGCTCGGCTATGCAGTTGTGGGGAAAAAATTAAAATTTCCTAAGGACAATCAGTTCAAAGATGCCGTCGCAGAATGAGATAGTGCCAATTGCGGCAATAATAACTCCTGAAATTTTATTGAGCATGATTAATTGTTTCAGGCGGAATTTCTTTCTGAACGTGCTTATGCTTGTACTCAATGTAAACCACCATAATGCCGAACCCGTAAAAACTCCCCAAAGTACTGTAAGTATGATGATTCTGGGTTCCATTGCAGGATCGGCTATATTAAACCTTACTGCGGTAAACATTGCAAGAATTAAAAATATTGAGCCGGGATTGGTGATTGTCATTGCAAGAGCTTCAAAAAAATCCTCTACGTGTTTGCTCTTTTTATTTTTCTGTCTTATTTGTCTTATCGGATTTGTTACATAAATTTTAAGACCGATAAGCAAAATAACAATGCCTCCAACCATCAAAACAGCAGGCTTGTGGCTGTCAATCAAATCCTCAATAAATACGAGTCCGAGCAAAGATATGGTTGAGTAAAAAGTGTCTGATACAGAGGCGCCAAGACCTGTAACAAATCCTGCAAATCTCCCTCTGCTTAATGTTTTTTGAATACACAAAACGCCCAGCGGTCCAAGAGGTATGGAAGCCCCAAGACCAACAATAAGACCTTTTAAGAAAATCATCAGCATATCGTCCGGTTTTGTATATTTGCAGGGATGCAAATATAGTACAATAAACCTTAAGAATGCAAGAGAGTAAAAAACATAAAAAAGAGGATAAATGTGCTGTCGTTACACAGAAACCGGCGCACTTTAATTTGAAATTATGGATGCTGGGATTTGCATCCGCTTTGCTTCTCTCAATCCCTTACATAATTCCTCACGTTGGAATGGTGGCCCTTGTTTCATTTCTCCCTTTGTTGGCGGCTGAATATATTGCAACGGAAAACGGCAAGAAAAATTTTTGGATAATATATTATTGCACGTTTCTAATATGGAATATTATTACCACATATTGGATTTACCTTGCAACTCTTCCCGGAGCAATAGCGGCCGTTACTTTAAACGCGCTTCAGATGGCAATCATTTTCAGACTGTTCCGCTGGTTTAGAAAATTAACAGACGGCGTATTGCCATATTTGTTCTTAATATTTTTGTGGGTTGGATGGGAGCATATATATGCCACATGGCAGGTAACATGGCCGTGGCTGACACTAGGTAATGCGTTTGCAACCTCAATAAAAAGCATCCAGTGGTATTCTGTTTTTGGCACCCTCGGGGGTTCGTTCTGGATATTGCTTGTGAATGTATTGCTGTTTAGGGTTTTGTTGCAATTTTCTAAAAAAGAGACTGTTAAGGTCTCTGCAATATCCGTCGCGATAATTATTTTACTCCCGATAGTTTGTTCTCAAATAAGATACTACTCTTATAAAGAAAAAACCGGAGAGCAGCTGACTAAACAAGTTGCCGTGCTTCAACCGAATATTGATCCGTATAATGATAAATTTGGCGGGATGAGCAGAGCCGAACAAGATTCCGTGCTGTTTAATCTTGCCGGTAAGGCCGTGGCAGACAAGACATTTCTGGTATTGGCGCCGGAAACTTTTTACACTCCTATGGACAGACCGGGGATCTTGAGCGAAGATAGTCCAACCGACTGTTACACTTTTAATGAGTTCCAAAATTTTGCGGAGCGGCACAATGTGAATTTTATTTTTGGCGCCGTAACTCAGCATTATTATATGCCTATAATGAATACCAACGGCGTTGGTGAAGGAGCTGCTAATCAATACTATGAACTAAACGTTGCACCAACTCCGACAGCAAGACCACTTGCGGGCGGCGCTGTCTGGTATGATAGTTTTAATACTGCCGTTTTTGTCGGACCTGTTGGCGGACAAACGGAATTTTATCATAAAAACAAGCTGGTTATTTTAGCAGAATCAATTCCGATTATCAACGGCAAAAGTGTGTTTAAATCTCTTGGAATTGATTTGGGAGGAGCCGTCGGAAGTTTTGGAAAAGACAAAGTTGCAACGGTTTTTACAACGCATGATGATGTCATGCTGGGTACTGCAATATGTTATGATTCAGTCTTCGGAGATTATTTTAGAAAGTATGTTGAGAAAGGGGCTCAGATGATGACCGTGATTACAAATGACGGCTGGTGGGGGAATACTTTCGGATACATGCAGCATCTTAATTATGCACGTTTGCGTGCTATTGAAACGCGCAGAGATATAGCGCGTTGTGCAAATACAGGAATTTCTGCATTCATAAATCAGAGAGGTGATATTGTCTCTCAGACAGGATGGTGGAAAACATGTTACCTAAAGGGCGAGGTGAATCTTAATAATGATATTACCGTGTTTGTAAAATACGGAGACATCATCGGGCGCGTATCGCTCTTTGCATTCTTCCTCCTTTTGCTCGCGGGAATTGTAAGGCAGATCACAAAAAAGAGCATAATCAAAGGCGTACTATA